>LSCM01000034.1 GCA_001577185.1 Cloacimonetes bacterium TCS62
ATCCCGTATCCGAATCATGGAGTTTAAACTCTGCCATGATTGCCTTTTTGGCTTCTTTTGATAATGACATTTTTCCTCCTTTTTCTTTATGAGTAAACAAAAGATTAATTGGGGGAATTATTGTAAAGGATTTTATGAATATCAATTTTTTGTAAATTGTTTACGTTTATCAATTTAAGGTAAAGATTGACATCTGAATTCAGCATATATTTTTGTCTAAAAATAAAATTTTAGAATTATACTAGATAAAAATTGGTAATTTATGAAAAGAGTTATAAGAATTTATAAATTCATGTTAAGGCATTGGGGTTATTTGGCCTCCGGTTTGCTTTTTATGTTCGGATTTGCTCTCTTTAGTGGAGCTAGTATCACACTTGCTATCCCCTTGCTAGACAATGTTTTCAAAAAGGGTGATCAGCAAATCATTCATACAGATATATCTTCCTTTCTGCAAGCAGCACAAAAAACCATAATAGAGTTTACACAAACCCAGGGCAGTTTAATAAATATTAGGAGCAAAGATGTATTAGAACCATTGCTGGAAAGATTGAATGAGATATTGTTACAAACTGATGCAAGTTTACTACTCTGGATGATCAGTATCACTTTAGTAGTAATAATTATAATAAAAAATATTTTTTATTATGGCCAACGGGTATGTTTTGCTAATCTTAGAGGAAAAACTGTAAGGGACATTCGTGACAAGATGTACCACAAATATCTTTATCAATCATTTTCATTTTTTAATGAGAAGAAAATAGGTGATTCTCTGGTTCGGATGGTTTCTGATGTTAAAATTCTTGGGAAATTTTTTATTCGTTCTATTTTGAACGCACTACGAGATATATTTTTGATCTTAGTCTTTGCACGTATCGCTTTTTTTATAAATTCAACTTTATTTCTTATCAGCCTTCTTATTTTACCGGTTTTTAGTATTGTAATCCATTATTTAGGTGGTAAGATAAAAAAATATTCTAAACGAATTCAGCTACAATCTTCAGATCTATTTTCTAATGTTGAAGAGAAATTGAATAGCATTCGAATTGTTAAAGCTTTTTCCAGAGAAAATTTTGAGATGGATACTTTTATGGATATTAACCAGAAGCGTTTCAGATACTGGAGAAAATCTCGTATTTATCACGCTTTTAGTGTTCCTTTATCTGAGATCAATGGAACTTTTATTGGTATAGTTGTTCTTTTGATAGGAGGTTCGCAAGTTCTAAATCCCGAGATTAACTTTTCACTCGGAAGTTTTTTCACATTTCTATTAGCTATCTTTTCAATGCAACATCCTATGAAAAATCTTACAAAAGCCTATGCAAATTTTAGAAAAGCTCTTGTATCATTAGAAAGAATCTCTGAAATTCTGGAAAGAGAAACAGAAATTTCTGAGCAACAGACACAAATTAGAAAAAAATCTTTTAATAACAAAATCGAATTAAAAAATGTTGATTTTTCTTATGATCATGACGATCTGGTGCTAAGGAATATTAATCTCACGATCAATAAAGGTAAACGAATTGCACTAGTAGGAGGAAGTGGTGCGGGGAAAACTACAATTGTAAACTTAGTAGAACGGTTGTATGATACTTCAGCAGGAAAAATTCTTATCGATAATATTCCCATAGATACAATAAATTTAAAGGATCTACGCTCTCTCTTTGGAACTGTTACACAGGATTCTATTCTTTTCGGAGATACTATTCACAACAATATAAGATATGGGTCATTGAATAAAATCACCGATGATCAAGTACAAAATGCTGCCAAGATTGCTTACGCTGATGAATTTATAGATTCTTACAAAGATAAGTATGAAATGATGCTTAGCTCCAAAGGTGCTAACCTTTCTGGTGGACAGAAACAGCGCTTGTGTATAGCAAGAGCAATTGTTGGTAATCCTCCGATTTTGATCTTTGATGAAGCTACCAGTGCTTTGGATTCAGAATCTGAACAAGCTGTGCAGCTTGCGATCAAACAAGCTACTGAAAATCGTACTGTTATAGTTATTGCGCATAGATTATCTACAATAATTTCTGCTGACAAAATCGTAGTACTGGATGGGGGTGAAATTGTGTGCGCTGGTAAACATCAAGAACTACTAAAATCTTGTGAAAAATATAAGACTTTGTACGAATTACAATTTGAAGACCAGCAGAATAAATGAATTTTCTCTTCTATATTTCAAAAAATTATTCTATACCTATCGTTAGACCTATAGCAGAATATTTAGAAAAGTCCGATCATCAGTTCAGTTTTTTTCTTTCCCGCAAAGTTAAAAATGAATTTGCAAATGAAATTCCAGAAAATAAAATATTAAATAATATTGAAGATACAAAAAAAACACCCCCTGATTTCGTTATTGTACCTGGGAATTTTGTTGATTTTCGCATACCTGGCATTAAAGTACAAATATTCCATGGATTAGGAGTTGAAAAGACTTCCCATTTTAAGATCCGTCACTTTTTTGATGTCTACTGCACTTCAGGCCCCTTAGTGACCGAAAGATTTTCACAACTCCAAAATAAGCACAAATACTTTTTAGTTAAAGAGACAGGTTGGCCAAAAGTAGATCATATAGTTAATTATCCAATAAAAGATCTTAGAGAACAATACAAAATACCCAAAGACTTTAAAGTAATCCTATTCGCTCCTACACATAGCAAAAAGATGCAGTCTGCAGAAGATTTACTTCCTCAGATCCCTAAAATTATTGGGAAAAATGAAATCTGGCTATTAAAATTTCACGAATTAATGAGTAAAAAAATTAACCATATAGTTGAGAATTTCAAGAATATGCGATTAGTTGAAAGTTATGATATCACTCCCTATCTCCACTTGGCGGATATTCTTATAACAGATACATCTTCAGTAGCATATGAATTTATGATATTAGATAAACCTATTATTACTTACAAAACTGCAGCTAGAAAAGATAAAGGTATTAATATTTATCAACCTCTTGATTTACGCTCTGCGCTAGATAGAAGTTTTCAAAAACCTTACGAATATCAAGATAATAGGGAAAAACATATTCAGCAGATCAATCCTAAATTAGATGGTGAAATAAGTGAAAACCTGATAGATACGCTCATAAAAATTAGACAAGATAACGAAATTCCAAAGAAAAAGAAACCTTTTAACTTATTTAGAAAAGCACAAATATTGTATCATGAAAAATTTAGAAAGGGATATTTAAGATAATGATCAAAGTTTTGTTCGATCTGAAAAAAGAATATTATCTCAATTCTCTAATTCCTTTGTATGAAGCGATGAAAGCTGATCCCAATTATGAGATCAAATTTCATATTGGGAAAGATGCGAAACGATTTCTTGGGATTTTCCTACTACCTCAAAAGAATAATATTAAAAAACGTTTGCAAAAATTAGGGTTGCAAGTTACGAATCAAACCAGAGGATTCGATCTGGTCATCTGTGGCGATGTTTTAAAACATCCACAAAGATATGGAAATGTTACTCGCGTCCATATCGACCATGGTGTCGGGACTAAAACCCTACGCATCAGAAATTTGAAAAAGCAATCGGATTATCATTATCATGTCTTTTTGGAAGGACAATATTGGTATGATTATATCAAGAGCCTGGGTTGGGAGACAATAGCTGATTTTTATTTAACTGGAATGCCAAAACTAGATCCACTTTTCTGGGATGATTATTATAATAATGATACTCTTATCAAAAAATTGGGGATAGACAAAAACAAGAAGACAGTCCTTTTTGCACCATCCTATAAACCAAGTTGTATAAAACAAGTTCAATCAAAGATAACTGATCTCTTACCTAAACACAATTTAATTATTAAACTTCATCCATATAGCTGGAATGGTAAATATGCACCTCATTCTCAACATAGATTTTACGAAAAATTAGCAACACAATACAGCGAGGTATTTCTAATTGATAAAGAGGAGTATGATATTTATCCTTACTTGGCTCTTGCCGATACTCTTATCAGTGATACTTCTAGCGTGATCAATGAATTTCTAGCTTTAGGAAAACACGGAATAATCTATGTTTTACCTACTTCCAAATTAAAGCATTCCGATGGTATGAATTCATTATCGATCGACCCAAAAGATTGGTTGGCAGGGGCATTCCCAAAAATGTATAAACCTGATGATCTCATATCTGCTGTGCAAAAAGCTTTGAATCCAACTTACAAAATGAAAAAAAAATTGGAATATTATCGTGATTATTTCTTTACAGGATTGGATGGAAAATCTTCACAAAGAGTTAAAGCAAAAATTGATGAAATGATGCGGGAGAAATTTAATGCCGGGACCAAATAAGCTCAAAGGGAAATATGCTAAGATAGCAAAAAAAATGATGAAAACAATAACTTTGATCTTGGAAAAAGAGGGTATTCCTTACATATTAGAAGCCGGGACCTTGCTTGGGATAGTGAGAGAAAATAGACTGCTTCCCTGGGATGATGATGTAGATATCACAATATCAAAAAAATATGAAAATAAATTATTAAAAGCTTTAAAAAATCATAAATTGTGGAAATACAAAGTTAGAGTAAAAAGATATAATCGGGATCTTAAATATTTTAAAAAGGATGAATTGCGAATAATCAAAATAAAGCACTTCAGTTTACCTTTCTTCCAAAGTGATGTTAACGTAGATATTTTCTTAAAAAGATTGATCGACGATGAATATTATTGGACTGTAGGTATTAAAAGACCAGTCTTAAAAAGCGTACCCAGAAGATTTTATGAGGAATTTACTAAGATCGAATTCAATGGTAAATTTTATATGGTTCCAAAAGATTATAAAGGTTATCTTACAGAGCATTATGGAGATTGGCAAACACCAGTGAAAAAATGGAATTTTAAACTTGATGATAAGAGTGTAAAAGAAAAATTATATGAGGAAAATGTAAAATGAAACAAGTTTATTATTATGCCAATAACATCTATCAATTTTCCTATGCTCTGCCGGTTTACAATAAAATCGGTGGTGTTTTTGTAGTAAGGGATCGAAGGAGATATCTTCATTTCAAACGTTACTTTATCAACTTAGCAAAATTCAATGAAAAAACATTCCTGAATACACCTGAAGTCATTATTCGATCCAGATCTCAGCTTCATAATTTAAAAGGAGTAATTTTTTTCCTATCCAACAGCATAATGCCGGATGATGATTATGAAGATAGTGTTACGATATTTCATGAACATGGAACAAGTGACAAAAGATATGGTGGAAAATCTCATCAGAAAGCAAAACGCAAATTAAGTAAATACGATCATATATTTCTTTCCGGACCTAAAAATCGTAAACGTCTGGAAGAAGTAAATCTATTTTTTACTGAAAAGAGATTGATCAAGATTGGCGGATTGCGTTTTGATGCCTATTTAAATAATGAGTATTCAAAAGAGGAAGAATGCAAACGACTAAAAATAAAAGACACAGCCAGAAAAAACATTCTCTACGCTCCCACCTGGAGGTTTGGTAACGGAACCTTAAAAAAATATGCTGTGAAATTTGCCCGGGAGATCACTCAAAAACACAATTTGATAATACGTCCGCATTATCATGACCAGAAATATAGTTATTATCTAAAACTGCAGACTATCTTAAAAGGTATTAAGCATGTCTATTTTTCAAATGCTTCAAATATTATTAAGCAGGATACTTTTAATGATTTTGTTATAGCTGATCTGCTGATCAGTGATATGTCTTCTGTTATTTATGAATTCCTAATTACTCAGAAACCGGTTATCATCATTAAAAACGATTTTGATAATTTCCACAAAATGCCAAAAGAGATGGATATTATGCAAAATGCCGATATCTATGATGAAGAGATCGATATTCTAAAGCTAGTTGATGAAAATTTAATAAATCCTAAGTTCCGAAAAGTTTATAAAAATATGGTTGAATCAAGCTTCTATGTTGAAGGAAGCTCTGTGAAAAGAGCAGTGGATTTCATTAGAGGATTACAATAATGAATAAATTCGAAGACAATATAAAACGAGTAACTGTAAATCCTATCGTGAGATTTCTGGGCAGAAGAATTGAAAAAAAACAATTCCATAAAGAACCCATTTTTATCACGGCTTCTCCCAGGTCTGGAACCACTTTACTGCTTTCGATTTTAGGTGCACATCCAAATATCTTTGCTATTCCTGAACAAACTTATGCGTTTGACCGATGGCGAAAAGTAAAAAATAGAGCATACTCATACTTTCCTTACAGGATAGATCGTATATACCGTCATTTTTTATTTCATGGTGTGGATTGCGCTGCCGATAGATGGTTAGAAAAAACACCAAGACATGTAGAGCATATTGAAAAAATAGTAGATTATTTTGAAGGAAAAGTAAAAATCATTCACCTGATCAGGGATGGAAGAGATGTGATAGTTTCAAAGCATCCTAAACACAGGCCGAATGAGTATTGGGTAACTCCCAAACGCTGGTTGAAAAGCGTTAAGTATGCCTGGACTCTTCGTGACGAACCATACTTGTATACAGTTTTTTATGAAGATCTGGTTCATGATCATCAGCCATACATTCAAGAGATTTGCGATTTCATAGATGAGCCTTATACAGATGAATTGAAAAACTGGATAAAGAAAACAAATGTGAAACAAAGTAAGCATTGGAAAGATAGCGCTAAACCCGTAAACACAAGGGCGATCGGAAAATGGAAGAAACCTGAACATAAAGGTAGGATAGAAAAATTCATGCAAGATGAAGAAATTCAACAAATGTTGAGAAAACTGGGTTATATAAAATGAAGATCAATAATAACATGCCAGCAGTAATTTTAGCAGCAGGTAGAGGAATCAGGCTTGGAAAGCTCAGCGATAATAAACCAAAACCAATGACAGAAGTTGCTGGAATTCAGATAATAGATAATTTGGTAGAATCACTTATCAAAAACGGGATTAAGAGAATAATAATTGCAACCGGTTATATGCATAAAACACTAGAAGGAGCTTTAGATAAATTTCAGAAAGATACCGAAATTATTTACATTTATAATGAGATCTATGGATCGACTAACAATATTTATTCCCTATGGTTAACTAAAAAATATCTTCAAAATGGTTTTTATCTATTTGAAGCTGATGTTTTTTTTGAAACTGCAATTATGCAGCGATTGATAAATTCTGAAGCTGCTAATGTGATGTTGATTGGCAAACATAATGAAATGATGGAGGGGACGGTAGTTGACCTGAATGCTGAAAATCTTGTTCAACAAATGTATCTCAAACGACATCAAAAGGAGGGATTCGATTTTTCCAATAAATTTAAAACAGTTAATTTCTATAAAATTGGAAAAAAAATTTCACAGGATTTTTTCCTGCCTAAAATGGATGAGCATATAAATAATAAAGATCTGAATTCCTATTATGAATTGATCATCAAGGAAGCATTGGAGAAAAAATATAAATTTTTTGGTTTAAAAACAGATGAGCTAAAATGGTGGGAAATAGATACTAAAGAAGACCTGCTTTATACAGAAGAACTTTTTACTTCTTGATCTTCTTTAAAACACGAATCTGAATGATCCACAAAATTAACATATAAATATTCGCAAGAACAATTGTATAAAAGAAAAAGATCATTGGTCTATATAATATTGCAGAGATAATCAATGCAAAAATATGAGCTGTTGGCCCTATCCAGAACCAAAGTTTGATCAAAAGACTATTTTTTTCTTTATATTCCTTATGGTCATAATGTTCCTCTTCCTTAAGCTGGAATAACTGAAGGTGAGAATATCCTAAATAGAAAGCTATCAGAACTTTATCAAAGATCTTGCCCTTCTCATTCTTTATCTTCAATAGTTCTTTTTTGAATTGCTGTTTAGCTTCCCAAGTAGAAGTTTGTTTTCCCAAACCATGTGCCATAAATTCTACTCTGTAATAATCAACGATCATTGCATGAACAATATGGCTAGCAGCTGCGATAATTAATAACCACCAATGAGAAATTGAGATTCCTGTTCCAATCATTCCTTTATCTAATCCAATTCCGATACCAACATATACCATTATTCCAACAGAATAATCCGCAAATCCATCTACTATTCTACCAATTGGTGAACCATTTTTCTTTAATCGTGCTATCATACCATCAATACAATCCAGAATTAATACAAAAAAGTATAATATACCACCTATAAGAAATCCGGTTAAAGTACCCCAAGAAAAGAACATTGCACTTATGAATCCCATAAATATTGCCATTAGTGATACTTGATTTGGCGTAACTGGAGTTCGGTACAATAATTTTACAAAAATAAAAGCTATGGGACGCAAAATGTAAAGTGTTAATGTTTCATCAAAAATAATATGCTTCAAAGATCGTTTAAATTCTTTGAACATTTTTTTATTGTATTCTTTAATTTTATTATTCATAGCTTCCTTTGTCTGTTTGATAAGACAGTATTATCCACCTGCAACAAGATGAATTATCTTCAGGTTATCATTATCGTTCACTACATGAGTGGAAAAAGAATTTTTATTCAAAATATGACCATTTATCTTAACTATACTTAGGTGGAGAAGAAAATTATTTTCTTTTAGCATTTTCTCAACTGTTTTCCCTTTTACCCAAGGTATTTCGGTATCATTTATCATGATCATAAGAACTCCCTTCTGGCTAAGTTCAGAATGGATGATAAAATGTCAAGATACTTAGATCATTTTATTGAAAAATTTAAAAGAATTACATTTGAATATATATTAATAGAATTCCCTTCAATTAAATGATTCTAGAAACATATTTTATTAGGTTAATATTGACAATAATTCTTATTTATGAAGACTAAATATAAAAAAGATGAGGATAAAATGATACATAACTTATTAAAAGATAAGAAAGTTATTCTAGCATCAGCATCTCCTCGAAGAAAAAAAATATTTGAATTGCTTTCAGTAAAAGCATTACAGATGCCAGCTAATATTAAAGAGGATCAAAGCTATAAAAATCCCCGTAAGCTGGTTTTACACCATGCTAAAAACAAAGTGCGACATATACGATCTCAAGTCGATAATGATTACCTTATAATCGGTGCTGATACGATAGTTTATCACAAAAAAGATATTCTAGAGAAACCGAGAGACAGATATCAAGCTGCAGAATATCTTACATTATTATCCTCCTCACATCACTATGTTTATTCTGGAATTGCTATTGCTTACAAAAATCAAATTGTATCTGATTATGAGAAAACTAAAGTGTTCTTCAATGAAATTTGCCCAGAAGATATTGCAGAATACGTAAATACGCAAGAACCTATGGATAAAGCCGGGGCATATGGAATCCAAGGTTTTGGAAGTCAATTTATCCAAAAGATATCAGGTTGTTATTTTAATGTTATGGGATTTCCAATTTCAAAATTTTATATTTTATTATTAAATATGCTGAAGGCTGATCAATAAGAGAAAAAAATGAAATTATTGCATAATGCTAAATTTTATTCAATGGCTCAAGAAAATCAGTATTACACTGCTTTACTTATAGAAAATGAAAAGATCAAAGA
>LSCM01000035.1 GCA_001577185.1 Cloacimonetes bacterium TCS62
TTTATGTTTGTTCATTTTGTTCCTACGCCTGAAGGCGCAGGCTATTGAGGTTGATCTTGATAACGTGATAATTGTAATTCATAATTCGTAATTCATAATTCATAATTCACAATTCGTAATTTGTAATTCGTAAATAAAAAACCGATGTGTTTCCCTGCGGAAAGCCCCATCTTGTTTTTACTTCGTTTGTTCATTACATTCACAAGCCGAAGTATTATGGCACGCCTGAGAAGATTATTGAGTCGAAGAAACTTTAAGTTTCTTCTTGGTCAATGCTACTTCGCCGCTTATTTCTCGCTAACTCGAAATTAGATTCCGGCTCGTGGTCAAACTCTAGCAAGAAGAAGGAGTTCTCATACTATTTAATCTAAAATTCATAATTAATAATTCGTAATTCGTAATTTACAATTCATCATTCGTAATTCATAATTAAATAAAAAACCGATGCGTTTCCCTGCGGAAAGCCCCATCTTGTTTTTACTACGTTTGTTCATTTCATTCACAAGCCGAAGTATAATGGCACGCCTGAGAAGATTATTGAGTCGAAGAAACTTTAAGTTTCTTCTTGGTCAATGCTACTTCGCCGCTTATTTCTCGCTAACTCGAAATTAGATTCCGGCTCGTGGTCAAACTCTAGCAAGAAGAAGGAGTTCTCATACTATTTAATCTAAAATTCATAATTAATAATTCGTAATTCAAAATTAGTAAAATGGCACGCCTGAGAAGATTCGAACTCCTAACCCCCTGATCCGTAGTCAAGTGCTCTATCCAGTTGAGCTACAGGCGCACAATAAGTGTTAGAACATTTTTATTCATTTTTATGTCAAGAAAATTTAGATTAATATTTTTATGTTTTAAACCATAGAACTTCTTGACAATCATAACCTCAAAATTTTGTTAAATTTAATTATTGAGGAATTTATGAAGAAAAAAATATTGATAATCACGACTGGCGGTACTATTGCCATGAAGCATAATAGTCCTTTTGGTGTAATTCCGAATGACGAATTTGCGCTTCAACTAAAGAGATTTCCTAAGTTAGATGAAATCGCTAAGATAGATGTTTACGAATTTTCAAACATTCCCAGCCCGTTTATGACTCCCAACAAAATGGTTGAATTATCAAAAACAGTTGATAAAAAGATCAAGAACTTTGATGGTATTGTTATAACTCATGGCACCGACACTTTAGAAGAAACAGCTTATTTGCTAAATCTAACGCTAAAGACAACTAAGCCTGTAGTCTTTACAGCAGCTATGAGAAGCGGTTCGGAACTAGGGTTAGACGGTCCCAGAAATATTGTCGGAGCTGTTCGAGTAGCTGGAGCACAACGTTCAAAAGGAAGAGGTGTTTTAGTAGTTATGAACGATGAAATTGATTCAGCACAGGATGTAGTAAAAACAGATTCTGGTAAAACAGATTCGTTTATGAGTCCGTCATTAGGTCTACTAGGTATAATAGATCCGGATAGAGTCATATATTACAGAAAATCTGAAATTCTTGAGAAGATTTACACAAAAAAAATAGATACAAATATTGAATTGATAAAATGCGCTAGTGGAATGGATGGTAAATTTATTGATACAGCGATTGCCAAGAGCACAAAAGCCATCGTTTTGGAAGCATTTGGACGTGGGAACATTCCCAAAACCATGCTTCCAGCAATAGATCGTGCCTTGAAAAAAAATATAGTGATCGTGATCGTTTCTAGAACTCAAACAGGACGGGTAATCCCAGAATATGGTTATGAAGGTGGAGGATTATTTTTGCAAAAGAAAGGGATAATTCTAGGAGGAAATTTAGATGGTTCTAAAATGCGTATAAAATTAATGGTATTATTCGGCAAATATGGTAATGCAAATGATGTAAAAAAGCATCTTATAGAAGGAAAATAAAATAAGGTTAGCGATATGTTACAAGCATTAGAAATTATAAAACAATATTTTGCTCATCACATTATTTTTAGTACTGGATTATTATTGATCACAGGTTATATTTTTGGAAGTCTTGCAGAGAAGATAAAGCTCCCGACTATAACTGGTTATATCCTCGCCGGAGTAATAATTGGTAGTTCCGGACTTAAAATGATAAATGCTGAGAACATGGAGATATTATATATACTCTCTGAGATCACTTTATCTTTCATAGCAGTGATAATTGGTGGTGAATTTTCTTTTAGTAAATTAAAGATCTATGGTAACAAAATTCTATTCATGACTCTAGCACAGATGCTACTCAC
Organism: Cloacimonetes bacterium TCS62; assembly: GCA_001577185.1. Taxonomy (GTDB): domain Bacteria; phylum Cloacimonadota; class Cloacimonadia; order Cloacimonadales; family TCS61; genus TCS61. The sequence continues at coordinate 2,241 of LSCM01000035.1, forward strand.
TTTCTTCTTAGTCTCTTTTGGTTTACTGTTTATTGGATTTTCTGCTTATATAGCATTTATTTTGGGAGCAATTTCTGCTGCCACAGCTCCAGCTGCAACGGTTGTGATAGTTGAGAAGTTAAAGGCTCGAGGTAAATTCGTTGATTATCTATATGGTATTGTAGCTTTGGATGATGCAGGAACAATTATCTTGTTTTCGATAACTTTTGCTATCTCAGCTTCATTATTTGGAGAAGCTGATTTTCATCTTTCTAATTCTATACTTCATGCATTCAAGGAAATATTTATCTCCATTTTAATCGGTGGTATTGGTGGTTTAATAATTCACTTCATAACAATAAAAAAGAATAACTTAAATGAGATCAAGATAATCTCTCTGGGAATAATTTTTATTGTAACATCGATCAACGTAAGCCTGCACCTCTCCCCTTTGATAGCAAATATGACTTTGGGTATGATCCTGATTAATCTAAGCAAAAAAAATGCTCGAATATTATTTTCATTTCAACCAATGACACCACCCCTTTATGCAATATTCTTTGCAATCGCTGGGGCTGAACTTAAACTAAGTATATTCAAAGAAACGACTATTTTATTAGCTGGAGCAATTTTTATAATTTTAAGATTTTTAGGAAAATATTTTGGAATCTATTTATCGGCTACTACCTTAAAATTAAACAAGAATATAAGCAAATATCTGGGTTTAAGTTTATTACCTCAAGCAGGGGTTGCCATAGGACTTGTGCTTTTCGTTCAGGGTTCTCCGGTTCTAGCTGAAGCATCATCCTTTGTTCAAGAGCAGGTGGTTGACATGACAAATATCATACTTATGTCGGTCTTTATTAATGAATTAATTGGGCCGCCACTAGCGAGAATGGCAATTTTGAAAAATTTACGAAGGAGAAAGTAATGGAACTTTCTGAGATCATTAAGCTCGAATGTTGTGATATCGATCTTAAAGCTAAGAATAAAGAAGACGCTATACACAAAATTTCTAACCTTATCAAACGCAGTCGTGAATTCCGCAATATTGAAACCGGACAGATCTACAAAGCTTTAAAAGAACGTGAAGATATGGGAAGTACTGGATTTAACAGAGGGATCGCTATCCCCCATTGTCAATTGGGAGGAATCAATAACTTTATCATCTCTATTGCAAAGAGTAAAAAGGGAGTTCATTTTGATTCATTGGATAAGAAAAAATCCCATATTTTCGTGACAATAGTAGGGCCAAAAGGTGATAGAAACACACATTTAAAATTATTAGCTCAAGTTTCACAGATCCTAAAAGAACCCCATGTTGTTGATGATTTGATGCAAACTACCACTAAAATTAGTCTTTATGAAGAGTTTTTACGTCATTCTCAAATAGATATTAAGAAAATCTCAAAAAAAGGAAAGGAAGTACTGATGTTGATGACAATTAAAAATGAGGATATCATGCAGGATATAACAGAAATTTTTGTTGAATATGGTGTGCAAAATTCTATAATTGTCGAGACTAAAAATCTAGCAAATCTTTTATCTAATGTGCCTTTATTTATGGGATTCTTCAATTTTACAGGTGAAAAAAATCCAGCTAGTAAAATTGTTTTATTAAAGATAACCAAAGATCATCTTAATGCTTTGATAAAAGGTTTAGAAGATGTTTTTGGAGACCTAGAAAATTTTTCTGCTCTCAGTATAGTCGTGCTTGATATATTCTTCTCAAAAGGTACGTTGTAATGAATAAATTCGAAAAGATAATATGCCGTAAAGATACAAAATGCTATAAGTGGGATTACCTAAAAGAAATATTCGGTAGGAATGACCTGCTTTCTATGTGGGTTGCAGATATGGATTTTAAAGCACCCGCTAAGGTAATAGAAGTTCTTGAAAAAAGAGTGGAGCACGGAGTTTTTGGTTATACAGGTTTAACGGATAGCTTCTATTCTTCCATCATAAATTGGATGAAAAACAGATTCAATTGGCATATTGAGAAAGATTGGATAGTAACGACACCTGGAATAGTACCTGCTATAAATTTTGCTATTCAAACTTATACGAAGAAACAAGATAAAGTTTTAGTACAAACTCCAGTTTATTATCCTTTTTTCAAATCTATCAATAATAACAAGCGAACTCTCATAAATTCAGAACTACTACTGGTTTCTGATCGGTATGAAATGAATTTTCCTGATCTGGAGAGACAACTTTCACATGATGTTGAAATGATGATATTATGCAGTCCTCATAATCCTGTAGGTAGAGTTTGGAAGAAAACAGAATTGCAAAAAGTTGCAGAATTGTGTTTAAAACATAAAGTTCTTCTCGTATCAGATGAAATTCATTCTGATGTAGTTTTTAGTGACAATCAACATATACCGGTTCCTAAGATATCCTCAGAAATTGCTAAAAATTCTATTACAATGTTCGCCCCCAGTAAAACTTTTAATCTTGCTGGTCTTTCTATATCAACGGTCATTATACCAAATACAGAATTACGCCAGCAATTTAAGAATACTTTATTAAAACTTGGATTACATGGTGGGAATTTATTTGGGATCGAAGCATTAGAAGCAGCTTATAAATATGGTAGTTCATGGCTAGACCAATTGATACTCTATATTGAAGATAACTATAAATTTATAAAACAATACATCAAAAAGAATATTGCAAAGATCAAAGTGATCCAGATGGAAGGAACTTATCTTTTATGGTTGGATTGTCGAGAATTGAAATTTACGCAAAAAGAATTAGTTAGTTTTTTTATTAATGAAGCCGGTTTAGCTTTAAATGACGGTGATACATTTGGAAAAGGTGGTAAAGGTTTTATGCGCATGAACCTTGCCTGTTCAAGACGATTACTCAAACAAGCATTAGAACAGCTGACAATAGCATATAATAAATTAGAAAAAAATAACTCGACCCGATAATAGATCGGATCGAATTTTATACATTGTTATTTGCATTAACTAATGAGCTTCATCATATATGATATTAGACCAATCCTGCCAAATATCAGGTGAGGAAGATATATCTCGAATTCCTTCCCAATCGCCTTCCGCAGGCTGGGTAATATCTCCATCTCCATTGAAATTTATAAAGATCTATACTATTATTTTAAAATTTAATACCCTCATTTTCCAAGATAGCTTTTTGCTCTTCATATCCTTTACCCGGTTTTAATGAAATAGAGCCCTTAGAATTAACCACCCGATACCAAGGAAGATCATATTTTGTTGATGAAGAATGCAATATTCTAGAAACTTGTCTTGCAGCATTTCTATTACCTGCTAGTGATGCTATCTGACCATATGTGGCAACTTTTCCTGCTGGGATTTGCCTAATAAGTGATATTACTCTTTTAGAAAATTTTGTCATAATAATCTATAAACTGACTATATAATTTCACTATTTTGGGCATCCAAATAAATTCATCTCTAATACATGATCAAAAAGTGTAATATATACTATTTTAGCAGGGCTTTAACAGGTTCCAATTCGTAAGGAGAACCCTCTTTGATAGCTTTTAAAATTGTTCCTCCACCGGTAAAGAAATAGTATGAATCATTATTTAAAGCTTTTTGATGCAACTCAGGAAGTAATAATTTAAAATCTTGCAGGGTATCTCCACCACCATAGAAGATCTGAGCATGATCATTTTCTGATATTAATTTGTTTAATGAAATTGTTCCATCAGAAAATGTTGGGGTAAGACCCATTACAGCATTTACAAAAATTGTATCAGCTTTTTGGAAAGCAAATTTCACCTTGCTAGATTCAAAAGACTGGGGAGCTGCATCCAAAATGTATTCAAATTCATCACCTTTATTTAGTTCGCTAATTGCGTGAACTTTTCTGTTTTCACTGGATTCTGTTGTTTTTGATTCCACGATAAAAGGTAACTCGATGAGTTTCTCAGGAAATTCCTCTGTTAATTCTACAAATTTCCGAGCTGATCGTATATCTTCCTCATTGATACCTTTAATGCTAATTCCATACTTTGCACAAAGATAAGCATTATAGATCACTCCACCAATTATCACATGATCTGCATTTTTTAGTAATGCTGAAAGAGGACCGATCTTTGTATCAAATTTTGAACCAGCAACTACTGCTAAAAAGGGATTTTTAGGAGATATTACTCTTTTTAGATTAGATATCTCCTTTTGCATAAGAAGTCCGCCGTACGAGGGCAAATATTGGGTTGGACCTACAGTAGATGCATGTGGTTGCCATGAACCAAAGGCATCATTTACAAATACATCAGCTAATTGTGAAAGAGCTAGTTCAAATTTTTGTTTTCTTCCATCCTTTGCTTCTTCACCTTCAAACCAACGTGTATTAGGTAAATATATACCATTAATATTTCCACTTTTCAGCTCTGATAAATAACTTTCCCTTTTCAAATCCGGTTTATCATCATATGCGATTTTAAACTTAAGGTTGAATTTTGCTTTTAAATAATCTACAATCGCCTGAACAGATGTATCTGCAGAAACATTGATCTCACCAGTTTTTTTATTGCGAGGTCTACCAACATGACTCATCAAAACTGGTTTCCCACCTTTTGAAATAATATACTTAATAGTCTCTATCGATGCATCAATGCGATAAGGATCTTTTATCTCACCTTTTTTTACAACATTGTGATCTACTCTTATCAGTACTATTTTATCATTCAGTTCAGCATCTTGGATCTTTGGAATCTTGTGCATATTCACCTCCGAATTATTTTAAAGTATTATGTTAAATTATTTGTAGAATAGCTCATTAATGCAACCTTTTTTTAAAAGTTTTTCAAAAAAAAGCCCTATAGAATCTATAAAGGCTTTAATAATAATTTTTTAAATTATAACTTATTTTAGGACAATGATCTTCTTAACACTTGTATAATCATTCACTCCATTTTCATACACATCGAATTTTGAAAAATAGATTCCACTGGTCACTTTCTTATTATGCGCATCTTTTCCATTCCACATAATATTGTAAGTACCAGCAATTTGGGAGACATCCACTAAAGTTTTGATCAACTGTCCCTTTACATTGTATATCATCAAAGACACTTGGGCTGCTTTACTTAAGTTGTATTTAATTACAGTTTGTGAACTGCGAATATTACCAGAAAGACTAAAAGGATTAGGGAAGTTTCCGATCAATTCGGTTTTATCTGAAAACATATTATCATTAGAATTTGTTTGAGATACTGTCAAAGTTACTGGAATTTCAGTAATTTCTCTGTTGTCTGAGATGATAATATTTGTACTATAAACATTCGGCTCCAGATCATTCGTATCAAATTCCAGATTCGTTTCGATACTCTCACCAGGCAATATTGTCCCACTTTGTAGATCATATCCCAGCCAAGTTACCGGATCTTCAAGATAGGTTGTAAATTCGAGATCCGATCCACCGGGATTTGATAATGCCAATGTTTCTAGTTGTAATTCATCTACATTCATCTCCAAATTAAAAGATGTAGGATCAACTACTAGTTCAGGTGGATTTGGGTTTTCCGCTACTGTAAAAACGTGTGGATCAAAAGAACCTATATAAGGATGGTTCATACTATGTCCCGATTCATCGGCAGCATGTATAAAGTAGGAAACTTCAGATTCGGGATCAATAGAGGGTAACAAAGCAGAATACTGATCTTGACCATCTGGTTGTAAAGTTATTGAATTATAATCTCCCTCATCAATTTTGTAATAAACTTTCAAAGAATCTAAATAAAGCGGTTCACCACTATAAGCTATGATTTCAGTAGAGATCTCGATCTCTTCACCATAAGGGAGTTCATTTAGAATAGGATCATGTTGAATGTAAAGCATATTTCTATCTGCGATCCCTCTTGTTCTACAGTGGAGAGCATCAGTATCTATCCAGCCAGAAGAATAGACCCCGATGATTTCATAACCAGGCATTATATCTTCATATGTTGCTAGAGCTTCATCATCCCATTCACTTCCTGTTTGAGGAACAAATACTTTTTTATTTAAGATTAAAGAATTTGTATATGGTGTCGCTTGATAAGAACTGCCAGGTGTATAAATTCTATGCACTTCATAATCGTTCCCCCAAGCAGAAGTTTGGGTAGCAAAATAATCAGCAACAAATTCAAAATCCTCATATCGATAATCACTTTCCGGGACTTCACCGATCAGAACTTCATCGACATCTATAAATTTACCCCAGCAGTCGATATGCTTTATATAATCATCCAGTGGATCTATTGTCACATGGTATTCTTCAATTCCCAAATAATCTAACACAAGTTGATCAATCTCTGTTGAGGTCATATTTGTATTTTCATCATACACAAGATCGGTTGATGCTCCAATATAATTCCCATCACACATGTAATTACCACCTGTTGAAACCAAATCCATACCATAAAGATCCAAGTTTAAATGATTAGCTACCTCTATTGGAATATCATCATCATCCGGTCGGGGACGATTGTAGGGAAAATTCACTACTGCTATTTCATTATCCACAGATATAAACCATGGACCATAATCTCTGATCCAGTATGTATTAGTAGGTGAATTAATAAATTCACAATTTTCCATATTTACATTGTTAGATTGGTAATTAGATTCACATTGGCTTTGTAAATAACTTGGAACTACTGTATAAACAAAGGTATCCTCTGACATCTCTGCTATCAATTCATAAGGTACTCCCAAAGGATAGACAACTAATACACCTTCCATTTGTTCAAATTCTGATGTCTGCCTTATTACACCAGTTGGAGGATCTGTCGGAGTGAAATCCCTGTTATAGTTTCTATTCAATAATATTTCATCTAAACTTAAATAATGTGCTAGAATAGGGTTATCTTTGACTTTTTGGGGTATATTATTCAATCTATCAGCATTTACTCCACTCGCAATGATAAATAACAAAAATATAAATACTTTTTTCATTTTATAATTCCTCTCTTTTATATAACCTATGCAATATTAATTCCAAAATGTTAGAAACATCTTAATTAGTAAACTAAAAATTTTGTAATAATTTTTAAAATTTGATTTTTTCAAAAATCCCTGAGTAGATCGTATCTCTAAATTATTTGTTTAATTGCAAAAAAGCCCTCCAGCTTTCAGCCAAGGGCTAATTTACTTTTAATCACTAACAGCCAATCCTCAAAAAAAGTTGCCCCTCCCTAAAAAAGGACAGGGCAAAAATTTATCCTTGGAATTCAGACTTTTCTGGACTTCAAAGAAATGATTCTCAACTCCAGTCTCGCTAAAAGCTCTGCTGAAGTCGAGTCTCATTTGATTAATAAAAAAAGTTGCCCCTCCCTAAAAAAGGTCGGGGCTAAATTCCCTTATTTCATAAG
>LSCM01000036.1 GCA_001577185.1 Cloacimonetes bacterium TCS62
TGGCTAGCCAGACGAAGCTTCAGCGATTAAGTGCTCCTTCGTCAAGACTACGGCGCACAGACTTCGGAATCATCAAATCAAATACAAATCTTTTTTTAAAAACGCTCTTTCAATTGGCTAGCCAGACGAAGCTTCAGCGATTAAGTGCTCCTTCGTCAAGACTACGGCGCACAGACTTCGGAATCATCAAATCAAATACAAATCTTTTTTTGAAAACGCTCTTTCAATTGGCTAGCCAGACGAAGCTTCAGCGAAGTCTGGTGGAGGTGGCGGGAATCGAACCCGCGTCCAAAGATAAGTCAAAAGCCGAATCTACATGCTTAGCTATTTTTGATCTCACTTTCAGGAAGGGAAATAGTCAAACCGAGCAGGAAAGCCAGCCTATCAATTTCGGATAACATTATAGACATTTGCTATCTATAGCCGTTATATATGGCGGTACACTACAAATCTAACAGCAAAATATTGCAGGACCGTAGCCGACTAATTAGGCAGCTAATGCAAAATTATCATTTGCGTTTAATTTTAGTATCACCATTTTTTACGAGCTAGGTAATCTTCTCGGCATGCATCAGCAATCCCCTTTATCTCTGTCGAAGCCAAGTCACCCCCGTATGTATTTATAAAAGAACTATTTAAAGACAAACTAATTTTGTAAGTGCGAATGTCAAATGAAAAGAAACAGGTCAAAACTTCTAAATAATAGCATCTTCATAAAGTTGCACAACATTTTTTAAGGTGCTTTTCCAGGAATAGTTGTTTACAGCATATTCTTGTGCAAATTTCCCCTTTGACATTTTAGTATGATTTTTCAATTCCTCTATCAAGGCTAGAGCAAGCTCATTTACGTTTTCCATTTGGATTAGTTGACCAACTTTTTCATTAATAAAATCGGGTAGTCCCCCGGCATTTGTTGCAACTACAGGTGTTCCACAAGCAAGAGCTTCTAAAGCCACTAGCCCGAATGGTTCTACTCGTGAAGGTACTACTGAAACATCCGCACAGGAATACAATGAAGCTACATCCTCTTGTGATCGATGTCCCAGAAAATAGACATTTTCCAATCCAAGATCTTGAGTTAATTTTTTCATCTTGGTCATTAGCTCTCCATCTCCTGCTAAAGCAAAAACTACTTCAGGGATAGCATCAGTTACTGTGCGAGCTGCTTTGATAAGAATGTCGATTCCTTTGAATTTAGTGAATTTACCAACAAAACTAACTAATATCTCCGGTATGATATCTTCACCAAATTTTAGAAATAATTCTTTCTTTTCAATAGATTTGGGCCTAAAAATATTACTATCAAAACCATTTGGATTGAGCTTTAATTTGTTTTCAGGGATATTGAGAAGAGCTAAAGTGTCATTATGCACCTGTCTGGAAATCGTAATTATTCTATTAGCATTGATGGCACCTTTTTTAGCGTATTTATGATAGCGATCATCTTTTTTATAACCCATTAGATCTGTTCCATGAACTGTAATTATGTATGGAACACCACTTTTCCAAGCTGCAAAAGGTGTTACCCACAAGTGCTGAGCATGTATTATATCTGGTTTGAACTTACTAACAATTTCTTTAGTGACTTCTACAAAAGTGCTTACATATTCTTCGATCTGTCTATTTGTAATATTGTAATAGGTATTTAAGCTGCGGGGATGAGTTGTGAAACATGGAAAATTAAAGCTGAGATCTGTCAGCTCATTTTTACTGCTATCACACATGATGGTTCTTCGTTGGAAAGAATAATCAGAATTATCTCTTTCATTATCTATATCAATGACAAATACTTCATGTCCTTCTTTGATCAGCTCACGCGCAATATTCAATGTATAAATTCCACTACCGGAGCCTTGGAGAGGAAAATGATTGATCAAAAGTACTTTCATCAGTCCTCCAATTCTTCCATATGATCTGAAACGTCGGAAGTTTTATTGTGTGTTTCAGTATATTTTTCGGTAGTAGATTTCAATTTCTCACTTAGCTTTTTAGAAAGTTCCCAAAGCATTTTAGAAGACATCTCATTATTTTTCTGGATCAATTTTAAAACCTCCTCTCTAGGAATAGCCATCAAGATCACATCTGTTTGAGCTCTTACCGAAACTGTGTGAGGATGATCGAAAAAGATGGAAGATTCATTGAAATGATCACCGCTTTCCAAGACCGAAATTTCAAGATCTTCAGAAGAATCTTTTACATCCTGCATGACCTCTACTAGACCCTGCAATACAATATAAACATTCTGATCCAGCTCTCCTGCTTTATAAACAAAGTCGTTTTCAGCAAAATTCTGTAATTCAGAAATATAGAAAAGTTTGCGCAGCTGTCTTTTGTCAAAATGTTTGAAAAGAGCTACATCTTGTAGATCGAGGTCTTCTGTCACTCCCATCTCATCAAATTTCTTATGCCTGATATTCTGATATTTGTCATGCTTGATCACCTGACATTTCAAAATACATTTCTTTAATGTATCTCCAAAATCTTTTGTGTGTTCCAGCAGTTTGCGCCAGCTTTTTTGGAAGTTCAGATACTCGGTATAAGTATCGTAGTGGGGAACAGCTTCATAACGGGCTAAATATATATTTTTTATCGTTTCATGGCAGGCGTCTACATCTCCATCAGAAAGATAATTAAGAGCTAATATAATATTAGTTTTGAAGATCTTATCTCCTAAGTCTGGTTTCATGAATTGCCCGGGGTAAGGATCAAAATCTTCTGGTTTGATCTCATGTAGATTGATATTTTGCTCAATATTCTGATGATCAAATTTAGATTTATCATACAGAAAACGATATATATCTTCCCTAAAACGTTTCCAAACAGGATGGTCCTTGGGAGGTGGTAAGTGCTTTATAGCCAATTGATTATCAAGATAAAAATTAAAACCGAATATCCTGGAATTAATAACATAATCTGTATCTTCTCCACGAGTGATATTCGGATCGAAAGGAACGATTCTCATGAGATTTCGATGAATTACCATTGCGCCACCGAAAGCAAAAGGAGTCTTTTTTAAGCGGGGTTCACTACCAATTATACGATCAAAAGCCTCTCTCTTTCCACCAAATCTGTCCCAATATGTCATCCAGGGAACAATATGTACTTTATCATAATAGTTATTATCCTCATTCAAATAATACCCCGCTACTCCATCGATCGTATTTCCATAAAATCTTTTACCAATAAATTCCTTTGCTTTTCCTACAAAATCAGGATCTTCAAAGACTTCATCATCATCGATGAGTATAGCGATCTCAGCATCTAAAATATAGGGTAGAAATAGGCATAAATTTCTCACATTGGAATACCCTCTGAGATGAAGAACATCGGGAAGATCAAAATCTTCATAAAGGTGCTGTTTCAGCTCATTCAGATTATTCTCAGTAAAAATCAAAGTATCCACAGCCAGGTGTTCTCTTTCCAGCATCTTCCTGATCTTTTGCTCCATCAAATCTATGTACTTCTTATTGGTTGCTGCTGCTAATATTATTAAAGTGAAATGCTTATCATTCAAGATCTCGATCGATTTGAGAGTTCGCAGCAAAGTACCATTCTCATTCAAGGGTGTTGCATGATCATAAACTGCATCACCTTCTTCCCATTTACCATCCGGACCGGACCAGTAGGTCGGAATTATCATATAAGTTCTCATAAATTATCTCCAATCTTTATCGATCTATACATCTTATCCCAAGTATTTCTTATATCTTTGTAATTTTGAATATTTTCATTTAATTTTTCATAAGATAACTTAAACGTTTTAGGTAGTTTCAGAAATCTTTTATCATTGAAATATTCACTTGCTGATTTACTTCCTTTAATTAGAGATTCATATCTTTGTTCAATATTGATCTCTTCACTTATGATATTATCTTCTTTTCTAATCCAGTTAAGAAAAGGATTACGAATGAGCCAGCCCATACAGGCATAGAAGAAACGGTCAAGATTCTTTTGTTTAAAGATCGAAGGTTTATTGGGGAAATCTCCGAAACAGTTGTGAAATATAAGAAGATCGATATCCAAACACCGACCTTTACCATGTATTTCAGGACCGAAAAGAGTATCTTCTCCTCTACCTAAAAAACATTCATTATCAACGACTAGATTTGTGGAAAAAAAAGGGGGTAATATACTTTTTTTTGAAAGATCAAGTGCCAAATTGCCACCCAAAGCCTTCTGAGTAACAAAGATATTTTCTAAATACTTATCTCTAACTACAGGAGTATCTACAGTTGAAATATAATAAAAACGATCCTCTTTTTGTACACCTCTCAGAAGATCCATCATATATGGAAAATTCATCTTAGGAATTATATAATATCCTGTATAATCACTTGTGGTGAGAATAACATCATTTTTCTGTAAATATTTTAAATGTGAACCAATGAAATCTATTTCAGTAAATTTTGAACTTCCATCATGGTATTCAGTTAAGATCTTAGGGTAAATATCTGAATCGAAAAAGTAAAGATAATTAACACCTAGCTTAAGAGCTGCAATTAACACATGATTTCTAGAAGTTCCATAGGAAATCTTATCATATTTCTCTCGATATGGAGTTCCTAAAATGATCTCAACCTCTTCCGAGCTCAGTCCAATATCACGCAAATAGTTTTTTAGCTGAGATGCATTACCACGTTGGATAAGAGTTACTTTGATCCTTGCTTCTAATTGCTTTAAAATTTTAGGATAAATATCATCTTCATAAGCAATGATAAGATGATCTACTTTGTGGTTATATTTTTCAGCATTATCCAAAAAGTCTGTGATCGGAGATAATTTATCTACATTTCTGGTGATCAAGCCAAATGCTTTAGAATATTTTTTCATAAATCTCCCACTAAAAAAATATTTAGACTAACAAAATTGTCAATTAATAATATTTCAAATTCGCTAAAGATGAGAGATACTATTTTTGAATGACAATAATTAAATCTGTCTTATTTAAACTTATTGGTTAGAAAAATTTATTTTAAAGTAATATGTATTTTATTTACCCAAAGTGCAGTTCTATCAAAATGTTTTTCAAAATTACTGACCATAAAATCACGATCAATATTTATCTTCCCATTAAAATATTCTTTTCCGTTAACTTCTACAGTTATCGGATTATCCAAATTTACCATTGATGGATGAATATAAAGATTAAATTCAGAAATTCTGGAAGTTTTAATGTCAAAGTGGTTTCCAAAATAATTTGCATCAATTGCTCCGGATCGTTTCAAATACTGAAAGGCATCATATAATTTTACTTCCGGGAATTGTCCGCTCAGTAGAAGTTCCTTCCTATCACGCAAAACGGTTAATGAATATTTATCTCCTCGACTCTTCTTGTCTCTAAGTTGGATCAATTGGTCGATATTTTCTGTTTTTATTTCATCCATTTCAATAACAATATCATTACTTCTCAGTCCCATTTCATAAGCCGAGTTACCTTCAAAAACATGATCGATTTTCACACCTTTTTTCTTATAAGAATTATCATTACGAAAACCAAACAATATTCGTTCATCTTTTAATTTCACATTAGGTTTATTTTGCCATTTTTTCTTTTCCATAAGTGTATCGGTTTTACAAATTTCTAACCAATCACAGCGATTATAATCATTTTGTGCAGTTTCCCAGTATATTTTATTAGAAAATGAGTTCCGTGGATTACTGTTCATAAAAGTGCTGAGATTAATCATTTCATCTTGGATAAAACTTATATCATGACCAAAATCCATGTATTCTTTATAGAGAACATTTGCTCCTACTTTTGTAGCTATTTCGATCATTTTTTTCATCTTATGAGTTGGATACAATCGGTCTTTCTCGTTATTTATAGCATAGATGAATCTATTTTGTAGATTTGGTATAAAAACAGATCTTTGAGTTTCAATATTTCCTACAGACATCATACCAATAAGCGGATAAAAAGAAGCAAAATAACTAGGATCGGTCAGTGCAAAGTGATATGAGCCAGAACCTCCATCAGAAACACCGGTTACAAAAACCTTATTATCCTCAACATTATACTTCTTTTTAGTTTTTACAATAAGTTCTTTAACATTGTTCCTTCCACTATCCTCCCACCACATACAATGCAAATTTGCAAAAGGTATAAGCAGTAACCAATCATTTTTTCTTGCTAATTCTAAGAATGGATTATTTTTAGCTAATTCCACCCTTTCTTCCATAAAACTACTTCTCCCGACACCACCGTGCAAATACACTAATAATGGAGAAGCTTTTGTAGTTTTATAATTTTTGGGAATGTACAAAACATAGGGTGCATTTATAGTATCCTTTACAACATTATAACTCGAAACAAAACTATCAGTTGAATCGATTTTTGGAAAACTATTCCAATTAGATAGAATTGTAAATAGTGAATCATTAGAGATCTGCTCACTATTTTTTAGGCTTTCCAGCTCTTTCGAAAGATCCATCGCAATTGCAAAACTAAACCATAATAAAATCATAAATACTGAACATATCTTTTTCATGTTTTTTACTCCTATTTATAGATTTCTACAGTGGCTTTACCTACGGAATTTGGATCATTAACTGGGAATTTAAATTTTTGCATAAGCTTGATATATTTTTTCTTGGATTTAGCTGGTATAGTTATATTAGTTAATTTATCTGCGATCAATCTGCTATTTTTAGTGTATAAACTGATCTTAACTGCCTTAGTTAATTCCACAGAAGCTCTATTTGCTGCAAAAAAAGTTATATCTGCACTAACTTTTGTTATTTCGGAAACTTCTATATCACTGATCAGTATATTACTACCCTGATTTTTCTTCCAACATCTGTGAACCAGAAAGCCAAATATCACTAAAACCATTAGAATCAATTTTATTCCGGATGGGATTGGCCATTTCTTGTTGATATCAATTCTATCTATGGGCATAAAAACTCCTTTACTTTTTCAATAAACTTTTACCAGTCATTTCTTTTGGTTTTTTTATGTCTAATATCTCTAAGATTGTTGGGGCAACATCAGCTAAGATACCATTTTTGATCTTGGAATAATTATTATCTATTAAAGAAATGACACACGGAACTTTATTTGTAGTATGCGCTGTAAAAATATTTTCATCTTCATCTAACATTTTCTCGGCATTACCATGATCAGCGATCAACACAATATTATAATTATTATCTTTGGCTTTGGGAATAATTTCTCCCACACAATTATCAACGCTCTCCACAGCTTTCACGGTGGCATCAAAATCTCCAGTATGGCCGACCATGTCACAATTAGCAAAATTCGTTACGATTAGCTCATATTTATTTTCATCTAAAGCAGAGAGTAATTTATCCTTCACTTCCAAAGCACTCATTTCCGGTTGAAGATCGTAGGTTGCAACAGGTGGAGATTTCACCAATATTCTATCTTCATTTTCCAAAGGTTCCTCTGATCCACCATTAAAGAAAAAAGTGACATGTGCATATTTCTCTGTTTCTGCTAAACGTAATTGATTTAAGTTATTAGATGAGATAACCTCTCCTAAAATATTCTTAGGTCTAACCAGCTTGAAAGCAATGTCTACGAAAGGCTTGAACTTAACATCATATTCGTTAAAACTAACGTATTTCAGATTCTTGAACGTATGAGTATCAAATTCTTTAAACTTTGGATTGACTAAACTATTCGTTATTTGACGCATTCTATCTGCTCGAAAATTAAAAGCAATTACAGCATCATCATCTTCTAACTTTGAAACTGGTTTTCCGTTTTCAATTATAACTTTAGGAATAACAAATTCATCTGTGATATCTTTATCGTAACTAGTTTGAATAGCATTAACAGGATCAGTGATCTCTTCACCCTTTCCATGGACAATAGCTTGATAACTTAGGGCAATTCGATCCCATCTGGTATCTCGATCCATTACGTAATATCTTCCACTTATGGTTGCAATCTTACCAATACCGATCTTAGCTGCTTTCTTTTGAAATTTTTCAATAAAACTCTTTCCGGAATGGGGAAGAGTATCTCTTCCATCCATAAAAACATGAAAATATACTTGAGCCAATTTTTGCTGCTTACATAATTTAAGGATAGCCCAAAGATGATCGATATTACTGTGAACATTTCCATCTGATAACAATCCGAAAAGATGTAATTTACTCTCATTTTTCTTTACATGATCTATAGCGCTTAGTAGGTTTTTATTCTGGAAAAAACTACCGTCTTTAATTTGTTTTAAAATAAGTGTATTTAGTTGATGCACGATTCTACCAGCACCAATATTTAGATGACCAACTTCCGAATTTCCCATATCACCATTTAGCAGACCTACTGATCTTCCGGAGGCTTTAAGCTCACTTTCTGGATTTTGCTGTCTGAATTCATCTATATTAGTTGTTTTAGCAAATTTAATTGCATTTCCTTTTTTAACCTTACTATTACCAAATCCATCTAATATTAAAAGTAACAATTTCTTTTTCATATATTCTCCACATACATTTAATTATATATAATATTCTAAGCTATTATTTAGTGTCAAGATAAGAACGTCACTTAAATCTTATTTATATTAACCATAAGTTAGAAATCATCAAAATTAATTTTATTTATATTGACATCAAATCCTATTTAGGAATTTTAGTACCTAAATGAATATTAGGAGTCTGAATGTCTAGTTTAATAAAGTTCTCGGAGGCTACTTCATTAGCTCTACATAGTTTAGTGTTAATTGTAAATACTCCTCAGAAAAGATTGAAAGTGAAGGTTATGGCTAAAAGGTTAAATGCTTCTCAGACGCATTTAGCTAAAGTTATTCAGACTTTAGCCAAATCGAAGATTGTAAAGTCAGTGAGAGGACCAGCAGGAGGTGTTAAATTAAACACATCTATAGACGATTTAAGTTTTTTAGATATCTATGAAGCAATTGAAGGAGACGTTGTTAGTTCGACTTGTCCATTTGGAAAAAATAAATGTGTTTTTCAGCACTGTATTTTTGGTAATAAGATTCAGCGAATTTCAGAAGAAATGTACAGAACTTTTAAAAAAATAAAATTATCAGATTTTAAAGAATTTGATCTGTAAAGGAGTAGATTATGAAAACCAGGAATTACATTGATTTAGAGGGTACAAACAATCCGCACGGAATTCAATCCAGCAAAATGTATGATAGTGAACATGCACTAATTATGCATCTTTCTCTAAAAGCTGGTCAGCAATTAAAACCCCATATAACGCCGGTCGATGTGGCATTTTATGTATTGGAAGGAGAACCAACGATTTTGGTAGGAGATGAGAAGGTTCAGGTAAAAAAAGACGATATTATTGAAAGTCCCAAAGACATCGTGCATTGTATTTATAATGATACCGACAGCGATGTACGAGTGCTGGTTATGAAACTTCCCAAACCGACTGCAAAGACGGTATTTGTGTAAATATGGAGTGCATTAACCGTGTTAATGCAAAACGA
>LSCM01000037.1 GCA_001577185.1 Cloacimonetes bacterium TCS62
ATGAAGGGAAATTCACTGGAATTTTTAAAAATGGGGAACATTCTTTAGAAGAGATAGGATTGATGATGAGTGGCCATTCTGAAGAGGAAGCAGTAAGGGAGATGAAGAATGTTTAAAATAAAACTTGAACAAAAAAAGAGAGTATCCAGCAGAGAGGAACTAGTTATAACACTAACTGCCATCGCTATAGCTTTGGTTTTAGCTGGGATTTTTATTGCCTTTAACGGAGTTAATCCATTTGAAGCTTTCTGGAAAGTAGTAACGTCTGCTCTTGGTTCACCTTATGGGATTTCAGAAACAATCGTAAAATCAATTCCACTTATTTTCACAGGTTTAGCTGTAGCTATTGCTCTGAATAGTAAATTATGGAACATCGGAGCTGAAGGTCAGCTCTTTTTTGGGGCAACTTTTGCTACTGCATTTATTATGTATGGTCCGGTTTTACCGAAACCTTTGGAATTAACAGTTATTATTATTTTGGGCGCTGTAGGTGGTGCACTCTGGGCATCGATACCAGCTCTATTAAAAATTAAATTTAAAATGAACGAAGTGATCTCAACATTATTGCTCAATTATGTTGCGATCAATATCGCTGATTATTTTCTATTTGGACCTTGGAAAGGGAAAGATAATTTCCCATATACACCAGAGTTTCCTGAACAAGCAAGAATGCATCGATTGGGTTTAGGCAGAGTACATCTAGGTTTGATAATAGCATTAGTATTAGTTGTTTTATTGTTTATTATTTTATATTATACAAAAATTGGATATAAATTACGTCTTACAGGTTCAAGTTTAAAAGCAGCGAAATATGCAGGTATTAACATTAAAAGCACGATGTTCTTAGTTTTTTTGATAAGCGGAGCTTTAGCAGGTTTAGCAGGAGTAGCTCAAATCAGTGGTATTGAATACAAACTTCATCAGCATATATCATCGGGATATGGCTACACCGGTATAATAGTAGCTTGGTTAGCAAGATCGAATCCTTTCATAATTGTAATTTTTGCTCTTTTTCTTAGTGTATTATTAAAAGGAGCAGATTCATTACAGATAGCGATGCATCTTCCAGCAGCAGTTGGAGTTGTAACTCAATCTTTAATCCTGTTTGCTATTCTTGGAAGCGAACTTTTCAAAAACTTCAACGTAAAATTTATCAGGAGGTAATAATGACAGATATTATTACAATTCTTTATGCTGCTATTGCGAGTGGAACGATCATACTTTATGCGACATTAGGTGAGATCATTACAGAGCGATCAGGCATCTTGAATTTAGGTGTTGAAGGAATTATGCTGATGGGAGCATTTTTTGGATTTTACGTTGCATATACAACCGAAAGTTTAGTTTTAGCGATTTTAGGAGCTGCTCTTATTGGTGGATTAATGGGATTAATACATGCTTTTATGTCAATAACATTAAGAGCAAATCAAGTTGTATCAGGACTTGCTTTGACAATGTTTGGAACGGGAGCAAGTGCATTTTTCGGGATAGATATGGTGGGGAAGACTTTGAAAGTATCATTTGAAATAATCGAGATACCAATTTTAAGTAAAATCCCAATGTTGGGAAAGATATTGTTCCAACACAATATTCTTGTTTACATTGCTTTTATCTTACCTTTGATCCTATGGTATATTTTCAATAGAACGAAATGGGGGCTTGCTCTGCGCAGTAGTGGAGAAGAACCATTATCTAGTGAGATAATGGGTATTAAAGTGATAAAAGTGCGTTATGTTGCTACAATTGTTGGTGGTGTTTTAGTAGGAATTAGTGGTGCATATCTTTCTGTTGCTTATTCAAAATTATGGGTGGAAGGAATGACGCATGGTCGCGGTTGGATAACGATTGCACTTGTTATATTTGCTAATTGGAATCCACTTATTGCCTATGGTGGTGCATATCTATTTGGTGGCCTAACACAACTTGGTTTGAATCTTCAAAAATTTGATATTGCATTTCCAATAATTTTGCTAAAAAGTATCCCTTATTTGTTTACATTATTCTTCCTTTTTATTATATCTTTAAAAGGGAAAAGATCAAATCTACCAAAGGCACTTGGAATATCATATTTTAGAGAAAAAAGGGAGTAAATTCTCGTGAAGTATAATTTATCTGGGAACATAATTGATGTTGAGAATAAAAAAATATTTTCAGGGACAATTTACGTTGAGAATGGGAAAATTAGTAAGATCAAGAAGGATAATAAAAAATATGACCAATTTATTATTCCTGGTTTTATCGATGCTCACATCCATATTGAAAGTTCGATGATAACACCTTCTGAATTTGCTAGAGCTGCTACTCCTCATGGTACTATTGCTGTTGTAACGGATCCTCATGAGATCGCCAATGTTCTCGGTATTGAAGGTGTGAAATATATGATAGAGGATGGTAAAAAATCTCCGATGAAGTTTTATTTTAGCGCACCATCTTGTGTACCTGCAACAAAATTTGAAACTAATGGTGCAACCTTGGGTTTGGAAGAAACGGAAGAATTACTGAAAATGGAAGAGATCAAATATTTAGGCGAATTTATGGATTTCCCCGCTGTAATCAATGACGATCCGATTGCCTTAGGAAAGATCCAACTTGCTAAAAAATATTCAAAAAATATCGATGGGCATGCACCTTTCGTATCTCAATCAGATCTTCGTAAATATGTTGAAGCAGGTATTTCTACAGATCACGAATGTATAACAGAACGTGACGCTTTGGAAAAAATAGAACTCGGTTTAAAAGTATTGATTCGGGAGGGTTCTGCTTGCACAGATTTTAGTAAATTAATTCCAATATTAGAAGATGATTATCAAAGTTGCATGTTTTGCTGTGATGACAAACATCCCGATGATCTTATTGAAAACCATATCAACGAGCTGGTGAAAAGAGCGTTGGATTATGGAGTGGATCTAATGAAAGTGTTACAAACAGCATGCGTAAATCCTGTAAAACATTATGGTTTAGAAGTAGGACTTTTGCAGGAAGGAGATGATGCTGACTTTCTAGTAATTGATGATCCTAAAAAGATGAATATTCTTAAAACGTATATCAAAGGTGAGATAGTTTCTGAAAAAGGGGAGACCACAATACCAAGATCCACATCAACTTTGATCAATAAATTTAAAACGAAAATCAAAAATATATCAAATTTTAAGATCACACCTAAAGGAAGAACAATAAATGTAATAGGTGTAGATCAAGGAATTGTTGCAACCAATAGACTAATCGAAACCGCAAAGATTGAAGATAATAAAGTTGTCTCTGATATTGAAAATGACGTACTTAAAATAGCTGTAGTAAATCGCTACGAAGACGTAAAACCTGCCTTAGGATTTGTGAAGGGTTTTGGTTTAGAAAAAGGAGCGATTGCTTCTTCTATTGCTCATGATTCACACAATATTGTGGTTGTGGGTGTGGACGATGAATCGATAGTGAATGCAGTGAATGCCATAATTAAGAAAAAAGGTGGAATTTGTGTAGCAAATAAAGACAAAATAGATATTCTTCCTCTACCTATAGCAGGTATTATTTCCGATCTTGAATGTAAAGAGGTGGCACAGAGATATCAGCATATTGACTCAATAGCAAAAGAACTAGGGTCAACGCTAATAGCACCTTTAATGACGTTATCATTTATGACTTTGCTAGTCATTCCGGAGCTAAAACTAAGTGACAGAGGTTTATTTAGTGGAGCAAATTTCGAATTTGTTGAACTTTTTAACACCTAAGTTATCGATTTTTTTTATTTGACAGATTATTTTAAAATAAATTTTTTAAACAAGTTCTAAACCGTTCAGGTTCCAAAAGAACCAGGTGATCTTACATTACGGAAATTTTAATAATTTACAGAAATTTTTTGACAACACTTTCTTTGTATAAGAAAGCTAAGTGAATATTTGATCTTTCATTAATTAAATGAAAGTTGTGAAAAATTTAAGAACACATAGAGGAACTTATGCCTGATATTATTGGAAAAAAAGTACGTCGAGTAGATGGATATAGAAAAGTGACTGGTGAAGCTATTTATGGTGATGATCTGAAAATTCCAGGCCTGTTGCATGGAGCTATGAAATATACAGATATCATCGCAGGTACGATCAAAAAAATCGATTTATCTAAAGCAAAAAATATGCCTGGCGTGGTCACAATAGCGTTACAAAAAGACGTTCCTGGTATGAAAAAAGTCGGACCAATTCGCCAAGATTATCCCCCTATCGTAGAAAATAAGATTTCTTATTCGGGTGATGTAATTGCTGTAGTAGCTGCAAAAACAAGAAAACAAGCACTTGCTGCTGCTGATGCAATATATGTAGAATATGAATCTCTTGATCCGATCACCGATGTCGAAACGGCTATAAAGCCTGATGTACGTTTGATTCATCCAGAATACAAAAGTAATATTGTCAATCACTATCCTTTAAGAAAAGGAAATGTTGAAAAAGGTTTTTCGGAGTCAGATCATGTCATTGAAAGAAATTATAGAACAGGTTTTCATGAACATGCTTACATTGAGCCGGAATCAGTAACTGTTGTCCCTGACTATACAACAGAAGGATACAAAATTTATGGTTCAATTCAAAATCCATTTACAACCAGAAAAGTTGTTTCGATGTTTATGGGTATCAAACTAAATCAGATAAATGTTATCAGTTCAACTCTAGGTGGTTCATTCGGTGGAAAAGATGATATTATAAATAATTTAGCTTGCCGCACAACTCTACTTGCACATTTGACGAAAAAACCAGTTAAAATTACATATTCAAGAGAGGCTTCAATTAAAGAAAGTTACAAAAGACATCCCTATATCATGAATTACAAAGTCGGGTTCAATAATAATGGAAAATTGAATTCTATGAAAATAAACATATTGGCTGACAGTGGTGCATATTCCTCACAAACATTTTTCGTGACATGGAGATCTGTCGTGCAGGCTACTGGACCGTATGAAATAGAAAATGTGGAAACAGATATTCGGGGAGTTTATACTAATAATACTTATACTGCAGCTTTTCGTGGCTTTGGTACACCCCAAGTGATTTTTGCTCAGGAATCTTTAATGGATGAGATAGCTGAAATTTGTAATATTTCACCTAGAGATGTTCGAGAGAAAAATGGTTATAAGCAAGGCAGTATCACAGCAAGTGGTCAAAGATTAACAGATCATAAAGTTTCACTTAAACAAGTAATGGAAGCTGCGGTAAATAAAAGTGATTATGAATCCAAAATACAAAAATTTAGGGAATTGAATAAAACAAATGAACGTTTCAAATATGGTATTGGATTAGCATGTAGTTTCCGTGGGTGTTCGCTAGGTGCAGAAGGGATAGATACCTCTTCAGCTATCGTTTCGGTTCAAGCAGATGGAAGCATCATCATATTTACAGGAGTAAGTGAGAATGGACAAGGTTTGCAAACTACTTTTAGCCAGATCACATCAGAGATCCTAGGTGTTCCATTAGCTGATATTACTTTTTTAAATTCTCAAACTTCAGCTATTTCCGATGGAGGACCTACAGTAGCATCCAGAGGTACTTTAGTTGGAGGTAACGCTACTATTGAAGCAGCGAATATTGTTAAAAATAGAATCTTTAGTGTGGTGAAGGATGAATTAAAAGTTGGTAAATTAGAAGATACAAGATGGAAAGATGGTTATATTTCTTCAAAGATAGGAAAAGAAAAGATAAGTTTCTCTCATGCTTGTGAAAAAGCTGTATCGGCAGGTGTGAATTTATCTGCCTATGGCTGGTTTAAATCACCGGATGTTAGCTGGGATGATGACACGGGGCAAGGGAATGCATATTTTACCTATGTTTATGGATGTCACATTGTTGAAACTATGATCGATACGGATACTGGTAAGATCAATGTAGAAAATATTACTGCAGCTCATGACGTGGGTAAAGTTTTGAATCGATTAGGAGCTGAAGGACAAGTTTATGGTGGCGTTACTCAAGGAATGGGTTATGGAGCACTAGAGGATTATAATATTCAAAATGGAGAAGTTAAATCTTTGAACCTGGATGAATATCTAATTCCAACTATCAAAGACATCGGAAATATTGATCCTGTCTTTATTGAAAATGAAGATAAACATGGTCCATTTGGTGCTAAAAGTATAGGTGAACCAACTTTAGAATTAACTGCAGCAGCAATAAATAACTCTATCAGTTTCGCTTTAGAAAAACAAAATTATGAGCTTCCATTAACTCTCGAACAAGTTTTTTTAGGAAAAAAATTAGTAAAACCAAGTAGACAAAGTGAAGTTGTGCATGCATCGAAAAAATACAAAAAACAAGTACCATATATTAATAAGATTTCTGTGAAAACACCCAAAAATATTAAACAAGCGTTAACTTTAATGTCTGAAAATAAATATAAAGTATTAGCCGGTGGTACTGATATTGTTGTACAAGCAAGACATAAAATCAAACCTTTAAAATTAATTAATATATTTTCTCTTCCTGAATTGAAAAAAATTAAGGTAAGGAATAATGAGGTTGAGATCGGAAGTGCTGTTACTTTTACGAAAATATTAAATAGTGAACATTTAACAAACTTCAAGCTTCTGTTACAAGCGATCAAAACTATTGGTTCTACCCAGATAAGAAATAAAGCGACAATTGGCGGAAATATTGTTAATGCAGCTCCATGTGCTGATTCCGTACCTCCATTGATAGCTTATGATGCAAGATTACGATTAAGATCAAAAGAAAATGAAAGAATTGTACCTATAAGTGAATTCATCAAACGAAATTATAGAACTATCATAAGGTTAGATGAAATATTGATTTCAATAATAATACCGAAACCGAAAAATTATTTCTATAGTTATATGCAATTGGGAAGAAGGAACGCTGTAAATATTACAAGAATGAGTATAAGTGTTTTGATTAATTTTGATGATAAAAATAGAATTGAGGAATGTATAATAGTTGATGGTTCGTTATTCAGTAGATCCCAAAGAATAGAAGTCGTAGAAAAATATTTGTTTGGTAAAAAGCTGACGAAAAATATGATAAAAAATTCAGTAAAATACTTATCTGAAAAGATAGAGAATGAGATCGGTGGACGTTGGTCTGCTGAATATAAAAAACCCGTATTTATTAATATATACAAAAGTGCTTTAGAAGATATTTATAAGCAAAGGAAACAAGATGATTGATCTAGAATTTCAAGTTAATGGCAAAGAGGTACATTTGAAGGTTGATGATTCTAAACGCCTCTTAGATATTCTAAGAGAAGATCTCGATCTTACAGGAACTAAAGAAGGATGCAGTGTAGGAGAATGTGGAGCTTGTACTGTTATTATGAATGGAGATGCTGTAGCTAGTTGTTTAGTCTTAGCTGCTCAGATCCAAGGCTCAATTATAGAAACGGTAGAAAACTTAGAAAAGGATAAAGTTCTATCACAACTACAAGAATCTTTTCTCGATAATGGAGCTGTACAATGTGGTTTTTGCACCCCCGGTATGCTTATGAGTGCAAAAGCTTTATTAAACAAAAATTCTAATCCTACAGAAGAGGAGATAAAGACGGCTTTAGAAGGTAATCTCTGCCGTTGTACAGGTTATATCCCGATCATAGATTCAGTAAAAGAAGCTGTTAACAAAAATTAGTTTATTAACTAAGCATATATGAAAACAAGATACTTAAATGCTTAGGAAAAAACTTGACTTGTAAATTAATTTTTTCTTTTCTATCATTATATTAAATTTCTAAACCGATTTAGGTTTTTCTCGTTATTAGTCCTCGAGAGTACCAGGTAATTTCAAATGTAAAAAAAAATTGTTTATTTTAACCAAAGGAGTAATTATGCAGAGAGTGAAAGTTTTATCTATTGTTATGGTAATTTTTCTACTTATTAGTGCAATGTCTTATGCTAATGAAAGTGAATTGAAAATTGCTAAAAAAGTTAAGGTGGCTTTGATCATTCCAAGTACGATTGATGATTTAGCGTGGAGCCAAATTATGTATGAAGGCATTAAAAGTGTTCAAGAGCAATATGGTGAGGATAAAGTAGAAATTGAAGTTAGTGAACGACTTTGGAATGCTGTGGACGCAGGAGCTGCTATCCGGCAATACGCAAGTCAAGGCTTTAACATTGTTATTGCGCATGGAGCTCAGTATCAAAGTGTACTCGATGAGGTCGCTCCAGATTTTCCCAAGACTTCATTTGCTTATGGAACTGGTTTTGCAACTAATCATCCCAATATTTTTGCTTACGATCCACAAGCTCAACAAGGAGCTTATTTACTCGGGATCATGGCAGGATTAAAAACAAAAAGCAATATAGTTGGAATTGTAGGTCCTGTAAAAGCTGGAGATGCAATTAAGTATAATAAAGGATTCAAACAAGGTGTGGAATCAGTAAATCCAGATGCTTCAGTAAGAGTTGCTTATACAGGTAGTTTCGGGGATTTGGTAGCTGCTGGTGAAATTGCACGAACTCATATTAAAGCAGGTGCTGATGTTCTTAGTGGTACTGCTCAACAATGTGTCGGGGCTATCAAGGTAGCATCAGAATTTGAAGATGTAATTTGGTTATCATCTGATATGGATCAAAGTTCTGTAGCTCCTCAAACTGTACTCTCTTCTCAAGAATACAATTTTGATAATGTGATTGAAAGCATTATCGCCTATCGTCAAAAGGGAATTTTGGGTGGAAAACATCTGGAACTTACCCTAAAAAATGGAAATCTTGAATTAATTCCTAACCCTAAGTTAGCATCTGAATATACACCTGAACTGGAAACTGCTGTCAATGAAGCAAAAGCAAAGATCATTAATGGAGATATTGAAGTGGGTTTAGATTAATCTAAGCAAGCTTAACTTAAGCTGAATTATTTCACACAATTCAGCTTAAGTTTTTTTACATTAAATAATTAATTTCTCCAATATATAAGGAACAACTATGACAAAAATCATTAAAAAATTAGAAATGCGGAAAATTACAAAAAAATTCCCTGGGGTTATCGCTTGTGATAATGTTGACATACATTTAAAATCAGGTGAAATATTAGCTTTACTAGGTGAAAATGGTGCAGGTAAAACAACTTTAATGAATGTTCTGTACGGGCTCTACCAACCAGAACGAGGTGAAATTTTCATTAATGGCAAAAAAGCAATTATTAAGTCCCCGCGTAGTGCTTTCGCTTATGGTATTGGAATGGTTCATCAGCATTTTATGTTGGTTTCTAATCTAACAGTATTAGAAAACGTTGCGCTAGGTTTTGCTAGCAATAAGATTTTTAAACTAGATTTAGAAAATGTTCGAACTAAGATCGAAGAAGTTTCGAAAAAATATGGACTTTCAGTTAATCCTGAAGCATATATCTGGCAATTAAGTGTAGGAGAACAACAGCGTGTTGAGCTAATTAAAGTATTGTGCCTGGGAG
>LSCM01000038.1 GCA_001577185.1 Cloacimonetes bacterium TCS62
TCGAACCGCTGACCTCTACACTGCCAGTGTAGCGCTCTCCCATCTGAGCTAATGCCCCAACTGAATTCGAAATTCAAAATAACTTACCAATAGTCAAGAATTTTAAACTACCATACGAAAATATTCAATAAATTCCTTTACTCAGAATTCAATATTTTTTATTTGGATTAATTCTAGAAATTAATTGGAGGAATAATGAAAAAAATCTTGATAATTATAACATTATTGAGTATTATAACTTTTGTTTTTGCCCAAAATGAACCAATTTTAGAGATAAATACTAAGGGAAATTATAATATTGAAAAAGAACTTATCCAATCTCTGATAACTTTTGAAGTAGGGGACTATCTCGATGAAGAACAGGTTTCCAAATCAATAAAAAATCTCTATCAATTAGGTGTCTTTAAGGATGTTTTTATAAAAAAAAGTAAATTGAAACAAGGTATTTCCATTGAAATTGATGTAGAAGAATTTCCTATTGTTAAATCAATTCAATTTCAGGGCAACAAAAAGATTAGTGAAGATAAATTCTCTGAATTATTAGACGTAAAACAGGGAAGTTATTGGTCACCATTCTTGATGGCAGAAACTACCAATATAATTTCTGAAGAATATAGAAAAAAGGGTTATCATCAGATCCAAGTCGATTACGAAGTTAAAGAGTTAGAAAATAATACAATTGACCTTGTATTACAAATAACTGAAAATTCCAAAGTTGTGATAAAAGAGATAAAGATCTTTGGAAATAAAAAGATACAACAGAAAAAAATTCTCGGAAAAATGAAGACCAAAAAAAAGAGTTTGTTTCGATCTGGTAAATTCGAAAAACAAAAATTTGAAGAAGATTTAGATAGAGTCATAACATATTATAATGAAAGAGGATTTATCGATGCTCGCATTTTATCTTGGAATAAGAAACTTATAGAAGATCGTTTTATAATTGAGATCTACTTAGTTGAGGGTGATATTTTCCATTTTGGAAAAATTTTTGTTACAGGAAATAATAGATTTACAGAAGAAAGTATTAAATCAAAATTTACTTTTGAAACAAACGAAGTCTTCAATCTTGAACAATTCAATGAACAATTAGGTTCTGTAACTTCGATGTATTATGAAGAAGGTTATATCTATGCTAATTTTGATCATGAACTTCTTAAAACTGACGATAAAATAGATATAAAACTCAATATTACCGAAAATAATCGTGCTCAAGTAAGAAAAATCAAGATTCAAGGTAATCGAAAAACCAAAGACAAGATCATCAGAAGACAACTAGTTATTGCTCCAGGAGATTATTTTCAACAATCCAAAATAATGAAAAGTCAACAAAATATTTATAACCTCGGTTTTTTTGAACCTGATATACATTTAGATAATCCTGAAGTCATTAATCAAAAAGGTGATATTGACCTTACTATCAACGTTAATGATAAAGTTTCTGGTTCGGCAAACGGAGGTGTTGCTTTGAATAGTCAGGAAGGTCTTGTCGGGCAGTTATCACTCAGCCACAATAACCTTTTAGGAAATGCTTGGAAAAGTAGTATCAAATGGGAATTTGGAGGGAAGACTCAAAATTTTAGCTTCAATTTTACTAATCCTTATTTCAAAGATACAAATACATTAGTTGGTTTTGATGTTTATCATACAACCAAAGAATGGGAACTTTATGAAGTTAGTTCAAATGGTGGCTCAATTCGTCTTGGACGCCCTATGCCATTTTTGAATTATTCCAAATTAGTAGCTAGTTATTCTTTGTATTCAAAAAAATATTCTATTTTAAGCGGAATGGAAGATCAATCATCAGATGCATTGATCGAACTAGATGGGAAGGAATGGCAAAATACAAGTTCAGTTTCATTGACTTTTTCCAGAGATAGCCGAGATAATGTGTTCTTCCCTACTACAGGTTCTAATTTTACTCTATTTTCTGAAATCGCTGGAGGACCATTAAAAGGTAATTTTAATTATTACAAACAAATTGCGCAAATTAGTTGGTATACAAGAACGATCTGGAAATTGGTCTTAAGAACTAAATGGCGTTTCGGATATGTGAATGGATTTGATGGAAAAACTGCTCCACCTGATGAAAGATTTTATCTTGGTGGCACCGGTTCTGATGGAATTAGAGGTTATGCTGATAGATCTATAGGGCCAATCAACGGAGGACGCAGAGAGATCATCTTCTCAAGTGAATACAGTGCACCGATAGGATCTGATCAACTTGTTGGTCTTATTTTCTTCGATGCAGGGAATAGCTACAATAACTTGGAGAATTTTAATTTCTGGGAAATGAAAAAAGGAGCTGGTGTAGGAATTCGTGTTCGTAGTCCTTTCGGATTGATCGGTTTTGATTATGCCCATAACTTTGAAGATAAAACTTGGGAACCACACTTCCAATTTGGTACAACTTTTTAATGTTTAGAAAGACAATAGCATCTATATTTAGTTCTTTATTCACAAGATGTGTTTCTTCTTAAAAAGATTTTAAATCGATAAATTTCTTGACTCTTCAGGTGTGCTTTTTTTTGTGTGCTTTCGATTATCGGGGTGTAGCGCAGTCCGGTTAGCGCACTGGTTTTGGGAACCAGGGGTCGGAGGTTCAAATCCTCTCGCCCCGACCAATTTTTAGTAGCTTTATAAGTGATTTATATTTTTGGGCGTGTAGCTCAGTTGGGAGAGCGCCTGCCTTACAAGCAGGTGGCCGGGGGTTCAAGTCCCTCCGCGCCCACCATATTTGCCGTCTGATCTACTATCAGACGGCTTTTTTTATGTTCATAAAATGCTTGACTTTTGTGGACGCAAAAAATAGTAATCCATAAAAATTGATGAGGGAAAATGGCTAAAAGAAAAAAAGGTAAATCTGATTTCAACCTACTATATTTATTTCTTTTTTTTATTTTTATACTGTTCTTGATTTTTTCAAATTTTAACAGAATAGTCGAGCTATTCAATGGATCGAAATCCGATGTTAACCAAGTAAAAGTTAAAACAATTCCTGATAATAATAGTATCCTAGATGCTATTGTGCACACCAAAGAATTGCTTGGGATTTCTGAAAACAATTTTCGTAACAGAGTCGGGTCTGATGCTATCTACATCTCGATGGGAATAGATAAAGATGAGATGGATCTTAATTATGCAAATATGATCCTAACTGGGCAAATAGAATTGAATAATGGAAAAATACATACAGGAAAAGAGATTTACAGTGGCAGTAGGCAAAGATTAGAAGTTATTGATCCTGTTGATTCGCAAAAATACTATATAACCCTTTATTATAACAATTCAAATAAAAAAAATAAAGCTATAGAACTCGCAATTGTTGTCGATGACTTTGGAATACACAATAATGAGTTATTAGACCGATTTTGTGAACTCAACAAAAATCTAACTTTTTCTATTTTACCCAATCAGAGATATTCTAATTTAGTTATGAGAGCGGCTTCAAAGACTGGACATGAGACAATGATACACATACCTATGGAGCCTATCAGCTATCCAAAAAATAATCCTGGACCTAACGCGATCTATGTTCATTTATCAAAAAAGGAAATTCGCAAAAGAATGAAGCGGTTTATTAAACAATTTCCCTTTTGTGTAGGGGCGAATAATCATATGGGTTCCTTGGCAACAACTGATGAAGACGTTATGAAAACTGTTTTAAATGTATTAAAAGAACATGAACTCTATTTTGTCGATAGTAGAACATCACGAACTACTATTGCTGGGAAAGTAGCTAAAGAGATGATGTTGCCATCTATTACATCAAGTTTATTTTTAGATACTCCGGATCTATCAAATGCAACACTCGAAAATAAAATATCCCAATTGAAATATCTTTCTCAAAGTCAAAATAAAATTTTAGTTATCACACATTTTGCAACCTGGGAAAGATATAAGTATCTGAAAAAATTTATAGAGAGAATTGAAAAATTAAATTTTAAAATTGTACCTGTATCAACATTGTTAAAACGCGATATTCCAGACATTTTGTAAACTAGCCTATGATAGAGTTATTAAAATCAATATTGCTGGGGATCATTCAAGGTTTGACAGAGTTTTTGCCCATAAGCAGCTCCGGTCATCTAGTCTTAGCTGAACACTTTTTAAAATTCCAACAACCTAATATTGTGTTTAAGGTCATCCTACATCTTGGGTCATTATTTGCAGTCCTAATTTATTTTCGAAAAGAAATCATTTCAATATTAAAATCTTTAATTTATTTTCGTTTAAAAGACATTGAAAATAGAAACAATAGAAAAGTAGCTCTATACATTGCTATAACAACATTGGTTACCGGAGTAATTGGATTTTTTTTCAAAGACTTTTTAGAAAGAACATTTAATATGATCTACATACCAAGTATTCTATTACTTGTAACCGGTTTGATATTGATGTTATCTGATAAAATTGAAGCTAAACAACATAATTCTTATCAACTTGGAGTAAAAAATTCGATATTTATTGGATTAGTGCAAACTTTTGCAATACTACCTGGTATTTCACGATCTGGTACAACAATAGCCGCTGGGATCTTTAGTGGGTTGAAAAGAGAAGCTGCAGCCAGATATTCTTTCTTAATCTCAATTCCAGCGATCTTAGGTGCAAATTTACTACAGATCCCAGAAATAGTAAATCTCCAAAGTGACCTTATCATCAACTATTTAGCTGGTTCTATTTCTGCATTTATTTCAGGTTATATTGTTATTTCTTTATTAATTCGAATGGTAAAAAAGCAAAAACTAAAATATTTTTCATATTATTGCTGGTTAATAGGAATCAGCACTATTATTCTGTATGTGATATAAAATTATGAAAAAAAACGATTTCCCTCATTACGAATTTTTTAGACGGTTTCATAAATTAAAAACTGTTCCTGTCTATATAATTTACGGTAAAGAAGCGTATCTAAAAGATAAAGTTTTACTTAAACTTATCGACAAATTTACCACTAAAGATACAAGTGACTTTGATCTTATTACGGTGTTTGGTGATGAGAGTAATGGTGTAGATGTAGTGGAAAGTCTTGAATCTCTACCATTTCTCGCTAAAAACAGAGTTATCTTGTTAAGAAATTTTGGTCAAATGAATCTTTCTGGTAGAGAACTAATTGCAGAATATTTAAACAATCCCTTGAAAACCTCAGTATTGATAATTGTTACCGATAAGATTGATAAACGATCATCAGCTAATAAAAAGATTGCAGATAAAGCTATTAGCATAAATTGTAGAAATCCTTACAATTCTATGGACATAGTAAAATGGATGCGTTCTGAATTACAAAATAGGAATATTTCCATGGAAACTGAAGCTGTAAATTATTTTGCTAATTGCATAGAACCTAATTATATGATTGCACATAACGAACTAGAAAAACTAATTATCTACGTAAAAAACTCAGGCAAAATTAGATTACAAGATGTAAAAAAAACAGTAGGACAAAATCGGGTTAATAAGATTTTTGATCTACAAAATGCTCTTGGTATAAGAAATTTAAAAAAATCTTTTAGTATTTTAGAAAACATTATTTCGAATGAAAAATCAGGAGTTTTTATTACAACGATGCTAACTCGATTCTTTGTGTTATTGTGGAAAATTAATTCCTTACGAAGTAATAATTTAAGTGATTCAGAAATTGACTCCAGATATTTGAAAGAGATTTTTTATAAATTCAGAAAAGATTACTTAAAATTTGCTGACAATTACTCAGTAAAAGAAACAAAGCAGATCTTATCCTACCTTTTAAAAGCGGATATAGATTTGAAATCGTTAAATCTAAATGAGAGTATAATATTAGAGCCACTGATATTCAAAATTTGTAAAGTGAGTTAATATGGATAAAATTTTCAAAGCTGGATTTGTTTCTATTATTGGGAAACCAAATGTCGGTAAATCAACACTTATGAATAAAATTATTGGTGAAAAACTATCAATTATTTCACCCAAACCACAAACAACCCGACAACAAGTTAAAGGAATTTATACTGATGACCAACGGCAAATTGTGTTTCTTGATACTCCTGGTTTTGTAGAGGCTAGATATGAGTTACATAAAAAAATGTTGGATTATTTTATGAATTCTATTAACGATTCAGATCTAGTGATATTTATTACAGATGCTCATCAATTCCCTACAAATTATGATGAAAAAATCTTAAAATTACTTGCAAAAATAAAAACTCCAATGATCGCGATGTTAAATAAGATTGATCTCACATTACCTAAAATAGTTAAAGAGAAAAAGAATAATTTAAAAAACCATGCATTTAAAAAGGTCATCCCGATCTCACTACTAAATAAGGAAAATTTCTCAAATTTAGTTGAATGGATATCAGAATTTTTACCTTTAAATCCACCTTTTTATGATCCTAAAGAGATCTCAGATCTACCAATGAGATTTTTTGTGCAAGAAATAGTAAGAGAACAAATCTTTCTAAACTATCAAAAAGAAATTCCATATGCTTCAACTGTTGTTGTTGAAGAATACAAAGATTTTGAAAATAAAGTGAAAATATACGCAAATATTTGGATAGAAAGTAAATCCCAGAAACCTATTTTAATAGGAAAAAAGGGGAAGAAGATCAAGAAAATTCGAATTGCTTCTGAAAAAGAGATACATAAAATCGTTCAGAAAAGAGTTTCTCTTGATTTATGGATAAAAATTAAACCAAACTGGCGTAAGAAAAAAAATGCACTTAAAGAATTTGGATATAGATAAAATAATTTTACTTTGCTTTTTTAAAAACTAGTTGACATCAACATGTAAAAAAAATTTTTTGTTAAACTCTGATTAGGAGGATTAGTTCTAATTGGTAAGACAGTGGTCTTGAAAACCGCCGCCCTTTGGGCTTGGGGGTTCGAATCCCTCATCCTCCGCCATAGTTCATTACAGCATTGGAGAGGTGACCGAGCTGGTTGAAGGTGCGCGCCTGCTAAGCGTGTGTGGGGTTTATACTTCACCGAGGGTTCGAATCCCTCCCTCTCCGCCAGTTAATATAAATCATTGGGCCGTAGTCAAGCGGTTAAGACACATGGTTTTGGTCCATGCATTCAGGGGTTCGAATCCTCTCGGCCCAACCATTGAAGCTGCAAACTTAAGTTTGCAGCTTTTTTTTTACATATCTTAAACAAATTTGTTGACCAATTGAAAACAGATGAATAATTCAGATGAGTTGATATATTCAGGTTCAGAAAATATTGGACTACCTATAGCAAATCCTATTAGAAATGACCCGCCGCAATGGGAGATCATTTCCGGAACAGAATACTCAATGGTGCTGATGAGTTCAGTTACTTTAGACGGTGCTATTTTTGATAATACGGGAGAAAATTGTGTTGCAGCATTTGGACCCGGTGGTGATGTAGATTGTAGAAGCATTGGAGTTTGGCAAGAACCAAACCCACCCTATTACGATGGATTTTGGTATTTTACTATAGTCGGAAACACAATTGGAGATACTATTAGTTTTAAGCTATATGATGAATCTTCAGATGAAGTTTACAGTTGTAATGAAATGGTTATCTTTGATAATAATGCTACAATCGGAATTCCTTCTGAGCCATTTCTACTAACTTGTAATTCTACTAATTCCATAATTCTTCCTCAAAATAATCAGTTGCAATGTGAAATATATCCCAATCCGTTCAATCCGTCAGGTGCCGGGGCCGGACCCTGTCCAACAACAACAATATCATTTTCAGGTATTGAAAATGATGAGAACATTAATATTTCAATATTCAACATAAAAGGACAGAAAATAAATTCCAAACAACTTGAATTTGATTCTGACTCTTTAACAAACAATATTGTTTGGGATGGAACAAATTACAATAAGCGACCAGTTACTTCAGGAATCTACTTCATCAAAGCAACGGATGGCAAAGATACAGTTATTAAGAAAGTTATGCTATTGAAGTAGTGATGTGGGGATTTGACAACTATTAAGAAAACAATATTTTAAGGTAAAGTGGATCATAAATAAACTTATGGGTTTATTTTAAATAAGTTTTTATTAATTTTACAAACTCCTCGATGTCATTCTCTGTTGTATCAAACGATGTCATCCACCGTACTTCAGATCTGCTTTCATCCCACATGTAAAAGAAATATTCTTTTTGTAGTTTAGGAATGATCTCAGGTGGTACAATCGCGAAAACCCCATTTGATTCAACATTCTGAGTTACTTTTATTTCATCTATATCTGCTACTTTCTCTTCCAATAGTTTTGCCATTGCATTTGCCTTAACTGCATATTGTTTCCATAAATTGTTAGATAACAAAGTTTCAAATTGTACAGACATAAATCTCATTTTAGAACCTAGTTGAGCAGATTGTTTACGAAAATACTTACAATTTTTAGATATTTCTTTATCAAAGAAAATCACAGCCTCTGCATTCATAGCACCATTCTTTGTCAAGCCAAATGAAAGTGCGTCAATATTCACAGAAGTTGTTATCTCTTTAAAGCTCTTATTTAAACTTATAGCAGCATTACTTAATCTAGCTCCGTCCATATGAACGAACATATCATTTTTATGAGCATAATCTGTAATTTTTTTGATCTCTTGTGGAGTATATACTGTTCCCATTTCCGTAGCTTGAGTTATCGAGATAACTTTTGGTTGTGAATGATGTTCAAAATCAAACCCATGCATATGATACTTGATCGCATCTACCGTAAGCTTCCCATTGCTTGTTTTAACTGGTAAAAGTTTACATCCTGTAAATTTCTCCGGTGCTCCACATTCGTCTACATAGATATGGGAAGTTTCTGCACAAATAATTGAGTGAAAAGAATCTGTTAAGATCTTTAGTGAAAGAATGTTAGAACCAGTTCCATTAAATGTGAAATATACATCTATATCCTTACCAAAGTGACGTTTGATCTTCTTTATAGCTTTATGTGTATATTTGTCATCACCATATCCGATCACATGTCCATTATTAACCTTTGCAATCGCTTTTATAACTTCCGGATGAATTCCAGAGTTATTATCACTTGCAAATCCTCTCATTCTTTTTGATTTCATATTCTCACCTCTGAAATCCGATAATTGTAATGCTTCATTTTTTGTCAAATTACAAAAAACACCACTCTCGAAAGTGGTGTTTCTTTTATTACAGTTATTTAACAATTAATCAATAGGCTGACTTTCAATAATTGTAGATTGATATTCTGCACTACCAAAGGCCAATATAGGGAAGAAAATTACTGGCAAAAGTACTAAACCTACAGTAAAACCTCC
>LSCM01000039.1 GCA_001577185.1 Cloacimonetes bacterium TCS62
AAAAACTTTCCGGTAAAAGCATTGATCTTTGATTCTTACTTTGATGTTTATCGTGGAGTAATAGTTTTAGTCCGGATCTTTGAAGGCAAACTATCTAAGGGTGATGATATTATTCTTTTTTCTAATAACAAAAAATTCACTATTGAAGAGATCGGATATTTAGGTCTAACAAAGGTTGAGGCTAATAAGTTGACCGCTGGAGAAGTTGGTTATATAATTGCTAATATTAAAGAAGTAGCTGATGCTAGAGTTGGAGATACTATAACTACTACAGAAAATGGATGCAAGAATCCATTACCGGGTTTTGAAGAACCTAAATCAATGGTCTATAGCGGTTTATTTCCACTTAATAAGGATGACTATGTAAATCTAAGAGAAAGTATGGCGAAATTAAAGCTGAATGATGCAGCTTTATCCTACGAAAAAGAAAATTCATTAGCGCTGGGCTTTGGTTTTCGTTGTGGTTTCTTGGGTATGCTGCATCTGGAAATCGTGAAAGAAAGATTACTCAGAGAATATAATGTTCCCATAATTACTACTACTCCTAGCGTTAAATTCATCGTTAATCTAAATGATCAAACTCAGAAAATTGTTTATAATCCTATTGATATGCCAGATCCAATTAATATAGAAAATATCGAAGAACCGATCATGGACGTTGAGATAATAGTTCCTAGTGACTATTTAGGAAATATTTTGCAACTTGTTGAAGAGCGAAGAGGGATTCAAAAAGATATGCAATATATTGATGAGCACAGAATATCGGTACATTATGAAATTCCTTTGATAGAAATTATCTTTGATTTCTATGATAAATTGAAGTCGGTTAGTCGCGGATTTGCTTCTATGGATTATTCATTTAAAGAATATCGTAGAGCTGATGTCGTGAAAGTAGATATTTTAATTAATGGTGATAGAGTCGATGCGATGTCATTTATATGCCATTCAGACAAAGCTTATAGATGGGGGAAGAGTGTAACCGATAAATTAAAAGATGTCATACCTCGACATATGTATAAAATAGCTTTACAGGCTTCGATCGGATCAAAGATAATTGCTAGAAGCACGATTAGTGCTATGAGGAAGAATGTGACCGCAAAGTGTTATGGTGGAGATATAACTAGAAAACGTAAACTACTGGAAAAGCAAAAAGAGGGTAAAAAAAGGATGAAAGAAGTTGGTTCAGTTAATATACCTCACGAAGCTTTTTTAGAGGTTCTTAAAGCAGATAGAAGTTAAGGAGAAAAATGAAACCTAAAACAATTATCGTATTAATCTTATTGGCATTATTTTTGATCATATTATTGCAGAATACAAAGGTTGTCAAAATTCAACTTTTATTTTGGAAAATTGAGATGTCACGGATTATTATGCTACCGATAACTTTATTTTTAGGAATCGTAATAGGATTTATTATTGGGAAGACTAAAAAGAGAAGAGGTGTAACAAGCGATTCTAATCTGGATGAATTTTAATCCTAGATGGGATCATTGTTACTAATGTAATCTCATACAAAATCCAAACTTGACACTAAATAGCTCGTTTTTTTTGTGAATAAAATTATATAATACAATAGGAGGTTTCGAATGGTACCAACAATTTGGTATATTGCTCCACTTGGGGCAATAACAGCTCTTATTTTTTCATTTATACTCTTTAAAGGTGTAAAAAAATCTGATGAGGGTAATGAATCAATGAAGAGAATAGCAAAACATGTAAGAGATGGTGCTTTTGCTTATCTTAGGCAACAGTATAAAGGTGTTGCGATCTTTTTTTTGATCGCATTTATTATATTCAATATCATGGCCTGGGTTATGAATGTACTTCATCCCTTGATCCCATGGGCATTTCTCACAGGTGGTTTTTTTAGTGGTTTAGCTGGCTTCATAGGGATGAATACAGCAACTCTTGCTTCCAATCGTACTGCTCAAGGTGCTTCCCAAAGCCTAAATAAAGGGCTTAAAGTGGCTTTCCATGGTGGTAGCGTTATGGGATTAGTTGTTGTCGGTCTTGCTCTTGTTGATATCTCTGCTTGGTTTTTTATTTTAAGGTGGTGGAGCATATCTCATCCCGCAACTATGAATTTACACACAATTACAGTAATTATGCTTAGTTTTGGAATGGGTGCATCTACTCAAGCGCTGTTTGCCCGTCTTGGCGGTGGTATATATACAAAAGCTG
This sequence comes from Cloacimonetes bacterium TCS62, assembly GCA_001577185.1. Lineage (GTDB taxonomy): Bacteria > Cloacimonadota > Cloacimonadia > Cloacimonadales > TCS61 > TCS61. The sequence goes on from LSCM01000039.1 coordinate 2,182, forward strand.
CTGATGTGGGAGCAGACCTCGTGGGAAAAGTTGAAGCAGGGATACCAGAGGATGATCCTCGTAATCCTGCCACAATTGCAGATAATGTTGGTGATAATGTTGGTGATGTTGCTGGTATGGGTGCTGATTTATATGAATCATATTGTGGTTCAATTTTAGCAACCGCTGCTCTAGGTATGGCAGCAGTAACTCAAATCTTTGGACATAACACTGCTGCGATGCATGATTGGGCTATCTATTTTGTAATAGCACCTATGGTTTTAGCTGGCGTAGGAGCCTTTCTTTCAATTTTTGGGATTTATTTAGTATCAACCAAAGAAGATGCAGGTACAAAAGAATTGATGTTCGCCCTTAATAAGGGAGTTTATGGAAGCTCTATCTTAGTGGCTATCGTAGCATTTATCGTGACAAAATTTATGTTACCACCCAAATTCTCCTTTGGTGTATTCTTAGCAAGTATTATTGGTTTAGCTGCAGGAGTGCTCATTGGATATTTTACTGAACGCTCAACTTCAGATGCATATGAACCAACTAGAGGAATTGCAAAGCAGGCAGAATTTGGTCCTGCGACGGTAATTATTGAAGGTTTAGCAGTTGGTATGAAATCTGCAGCAGCACCAGTGATAGTTATTGGAATTGGCATTTTAGCTGCATTTAGCGTAAGTCATGGATTTACAATTCCTGAAATGGGTCTTTATGGCATAGGTTTTGGTGCTGTAGGTATGCTTGCAACACTTGGAATTACTTTAGCTATGGATGCTTTTGGACCTATCGCAGATAACGCGGGTGGTAACGCTGAAATGAGTGAATTACCAAAAAAAGTACGTGATCGTACTGATGCATTAGATTCAGTTGGAAATACTACAGCAGCAACTGGAAAAGGATTTGCAATCGGATCAGCTGCACTTACAGCAATGGCTCTATTAGCAGCTTATTTGGAAGAGGTACGGAAAGGTCTAGAATTGGATAATGTGAAAGAATTATCTATTGAATTTGCTGGGCAGGTTGTACGTACGGTAGATGTTGCTAATGCAACTATCGCAGATTTTGTTCATTATTTCGATATAAATTTAATGAATCCTAAATTTTTGATAGGAATTTTTATGGGGGCGATGGTTACAATGGTATTTGCAGCTCTAACTATGAAAGCAGTTGGAAGAGCAGCTGGTGCAATGGTTGGTGAAGTTCGTCGTCAGTTTAAGGAAATACCTGGCATATTGGAACGAAAAAGTGAACCAGAATATGCTAAATGTGTGGAGATCTCTACAAAAGGAGCTCAGAAAGAAATGGTTGCTCCAGCACTTTTAGGAATTCTTGCACCAATTGTTGTAGGTTTGATCCTGGGAGTTGCAGGTGTTCTTGGTATTTTAACCGGTGGTCTCACAACGGGATTTGTATTTGCTATAATGATGAATAATGCCGGCGGTGCCTGGGATAATGCCAAAAAGTATGTAGAGTCTGGAAAACATGGTGGTAAAGGCTCAGATTATCATAAAGCAACAGTTGTGGGCGATACAGTAGGTGATCCTTTTAAAGATACTTCCGGACCATCAATAAATATTTTAATTAAGTTGATGAGTATGGTTAGCATAGTTTTTGCCGGATTTATTGTTGCTTATTCTCCCATGATCCAATCACTTTACAGTGAAAAAGAAAAGCAACTTATAGAAAAGAAGATTGAACCCATCGAAAGAATTGATGATAAAATTACTGATAAAGAATAACGAAAATAAATTTCTTTACAAAAGACGAGGCAAATTGTCTCGTCTTTTTATTATGAAAAAGATATTAGTATTGATTCTGATAGTTCTATTAACTATTTCTTTGTCTGCTGAAGAGAAAATTGGGCTTGCACTCAGTGGTGGCGGGGCTCGAGCTCTTGCTCATATTGGTGTACTCAAAGTAATAGATAAAAAGAATATCCCAATTGACTATATAGCCGGAACTTCTGTTGGAGCAGTTGTTGGAGGATTATATGCCATGGGTTATTCGGCTGAAAAAATTGAAAAGATAATATTAGACCTAGAGTGGAATGATATCTTAAATGATGAAATATCAAGAGATGATGTTTATATAAGCCAGAAGAGATGGAAACCATATGCTAATGTATTTTTTGATCTAGATAACAATTTCAAACCTAACCTGCCAAGAGCATTTGTACCAGGGAATGATCTTGTTAATAAACTTTTTGAGTTAACCTATCCAGTATCTACAACCAGGGATTTTGATGAGTTGGAAATTCCATTTAGATGCGTTTCTACTAATATTATCACTGGTAAAAAGAAGGTATTTTCCAATGGATCATTGCATGAAGTGATGAGAGCTTCTATGTCATTTCCATCTGTAATTTCTCCATTTCAGTTAGAAGATAATCTCTATATAGATGGTGGAATAACCGATAATTTGCCAACTGGTGTTGTCAAGAATATGGGAGCGGATTTCATTATTGGTGTTGATGCTAGTAGTGATCTAAAAACAAATGAAGAACTTATAACCTTGGTAGATGTTTTAGAACAAACTGTTAACGTAAATATATCTGAAAATATCAAGAAATCTAGGAATATCTGTGATGTATTAATAAAAATTGATTTGGATAATATTGATCTTTTAAATTTTGATAAAAAAGAACAAATCATCGCTATTGGAGAAAGAGCAGCCCAAAATTATTTTTCAGATCTTAATTATAATTTCTCCATAAGAAATAAGATCACTAATAATGTAACAAACACACAGAAGTTATTGATCTCGGATATTGATGTCTCCGGTAACAACTATTTAAGTGATAGAAAAATTAAGGAATATGTAGGGCTTAAGCCAGGTGAAAGATATTCTCAAAGAGAAATTAGCCATGCGATCATGAAAGCTTATAACTCTCAGTTATTTCGAGCTATTTATCCTGTGATCTCTAAGATAGGTGAAAAGAATATACTGAAGATAAAAGTGAGTGAAAGAAAAAGAAAAAGATTAGGCTTTGCTTTTTCATATAATTCATATAATGAAATGTCGGCTGGATTAACACTTGAAATGAATAATTTGATCCAACACAATTCAAAACTGATAGCAAATATAAATATTGGTGATAAAAAATTTATTAAATTTGACTATGTAAAAAACTTTGGTAAACATTACGGCATCTATTTTCGATTATTCCCAAATTTATCTGAACGAAAAATATATTCCTATAATTCAGATCATGAGAAAACTAGAAGTGTAAGATCGTTAGAAATGAGTACTACAGCAGGAATCGGACTTTATGCTTCAGAAGCTGTGATTATGGAAGCATACCTTTATGGATTCAGAAAAAAACTCTATAAAGATATTGCAGAGTTTGATGATACTGAATTTCATTCAAGTGGAATCGGTTTTAAAACTTATCATGAGAGTCTTGATGATCCGGTTTTTCCTATGAAAGGTTCGGAAATCATGCTAAAATATTCCTCGGCAAAAGAGGGTGTATTTAGCGAAGATGGAAACAAAAAATTTTTTTCGAAAATTAAAATGCTGCTTCCAATAAGTGATAGGGTGTCTTTAAAGTACAAATTTGAATATGGCTCCTATTTTGAGAATTCGGATGTTGATTATGATCCGTTTTTTATTGGTGGTGTTGATAGTTTTCTTGGATTAAATGCAGGTGAGTTGAGTGCACCGATCTATAAGATAAATACCATAGCATTGAGAATAGAACCTTGGAGATCTTTCTATTGTGATATGCAGTTCAATATCTTAAATTTAGGAAATCTTGATTATTGGCTCCCAGAAGAAAATTTCTATCGAGGTATTGGGATTAAACTTGGTTATAAATCTGTAATTGGTCCATTGAGATTAGGCGCAGCTCTTGATGAAGAATTTAAAGAGTATTTTTATCTATCCCTTGGATACGAGTTTGATCCATTTGAGTTTTCAAACAGATGATAAGTAGACATATTGTTAACCATTCAACCACTATTATATAAATTTTTTAATAAAAATGATAGTAATTTATCATTGACCTAAAAACCCGATTCTTTTTTTTAAAATGTAAACGTACATTAATCTATGACGGAGGATTCATGGCTAAGAAAATTAATGATAAAAAGATAAAAAATAACAAAACACGTGAAGTAATTCCCCTTCGGGATACTATAATTCTGCCTTATACAGTTACACCTCTTTTGGTTGGAAGAGAACAGTCTTTAAATGCAGCTGAGCATGCTTTAGTAGAAGAGAATAAAATCATTTGTGTTAGTCAAAAAAGATCCACAGAGGGCGATATTGATCCTAAAGCAGAAGATCTATACAGAGTTGGAACTCTATGCACAATTTTACAAGTACTTAAACTTCCAGATGGTAACATGAGATTGCTGGTGGAAGGTGATAAAAGAGTTGATATCCAAAGATATTTTAGAAATAAAAAGTATCTAAAAGCTTCTTACAAAATTAATAACAAAGTTATTGATAAGGAAGATGTTGAAATTGAAGCTTTGTTAAGGGTTGTTAAAAAATCTTTAGTTAAATATGTTAAACTTAATAAATCAATTCCAAAAGAAGCTTTAATGCCTATCGATGAATCGTCCAACGCAGAGGAATTTTTCTATTTTTCACTGGCAAATGTTCAGTTTGAAGTTAATATAAAGCAAAAGATATTTGAAATTGATGATCTTTTTGAATCAATTAAGACGATTTATAGTAAACTAAATGAAGAGGTCCAGATTCTTCAATTAGAGAACAAAATTGATAATACAGTAAAAACCAAATTGAACAAGATGCAAAAGGAATACTATCTAACAGAACAGCTTAAGGCGATCAATCAGGAATTAGGTGTATCAAAAGAAGATAAATCGGATGTTTTGGATTTTAAGGAGAAGATCAAGAAAGTTAATTTAAATGATGAAGCAAGAACTAAAGCAGAAGAAGAGATAAAAAAATTAGCTCGCTTAAACAATTATTCTCCTGAATATTCCGTTGTATATAATTACCTAACTTGGATCTTGGATATTCCTTGGGATGAATCCAAACTTAAAGATTTTGAACTAAAAGATGCGCAAAAAATTCTAGATGATGATCATTATGGTCTGAAAAAAGTTAAGGAGAGAATTCTAGAATATCTTGCTGTGGTTAAATTAGCAAAGAAAATGAAAGGTCAGATACTATGCTTTGTAGGACCTCCAGGTGTTGGTAAAACTTCTTTGGGCAAATCAATAGCTCGTTCAATGGATAGAAAGTTCGTGCGATTATCCTTAGGTGGTGTTCGTGATGAAGCTGAAATTCGCGGTCATCGTCGTACTTATGTTGGAGCTCTTCCAGGAGTTATCATTCAAAGTATGAAGAAGGCTGGAACTAGAAGTCCATTGATCATGATGGATGAAGTTGATAAAATGAGTAGTGATTTCCGCGGAGATCCCACCTCAGCTTTATTAGAAGTTCTTGACCCAGAACAGAATTTCAGTTTTAGAGATCATTATCTTGATTTTGAATACGATCTATCACAAGTAATATTCATCACAACTGCTAATACATTATCCTCCATTCCAAGACCACTTATCGATCGAATGGAGATTATCGAAATACCTGGTTACACATCCTATGAGAAAAAACATATTGCTGTGAAACATTTAATCCCCAAAGTTATTAAAGAGCATGAAGTAGAGAATAAAATTGAATTAAACTATCAGGATAAAACAATAGAAAGTATCATAGAATCTTATACTCGAGAAGCTGGGGTGCGTGACCTAGAAAGAAAAATAGCAACTATATTAAGAAAAGCTGTGAAAGATCTATTAGAGAAAAAGGCTAAGAAAAAGAACTTAATTAAACCAAAAGATCTGGAAAAATATTTGGGCGTACCAAAGCACCTCTATTCAGAAGTTAATCGGAAAGACTCAAAGGGAATTGCCACAGGGTTAGCTTGGACAAAATACGGTGGTGAAACATTACAAGTGGAAGTGGTGAAAGTAAAGGGTAAGGGCAAATTGAAATTGACCGGTAAATTAGGGGATGTCATGCAAGAATCGGCTCAAGCAGCTCATAGTTATGCAAGATTACATGCAAAACGCTATGGCTTCAAGGAGGATTTTTATAAGGATTGTGATATCCATGTTCATATTCCTGAAGGTGCTATTCCTAAAGATGGACCATCAGCCGGAGTTACAATGGTAACAGCACTTGTTTCTATATTATCAGGAAAGAAAATTCGTCACGATATTGCTATGACAGGAGAGATAACATTGTCTGGAAAAGTACTTCCAATTGGAGGTTTAGCTGAAAAATTGATAGCTGCTAAAAGAGCTAAAATAAAGAACGTTCTTATCCCTAAGAAGAACCAACCGCATCTTACCGAAGTGAATGACGAGATCAAGAAAGATATGAATGTTATTTTTGTTGATTCAATTGAGGAAGTTTTGGATGAATCTTTGCTAGATTAATGGATATTGAATTAAGTAGAACTACAACTTTAGCTGACGGAGTTAAGCGATTTCGAATTAAAACCGCTGATAAAGAACGTATCTATATAGGTTACTTTTTAGAATCTTTCGAGGGAATGTGCAATTATACAACTCCCAATAAGAATAAACCATATTTGCAAGTAGATGTAGTTCCAAATTATAGTGATCAATTTGAAGAAATATTGAAATTTTTAATTGATTGGAAATTATGAAAGAAAGTAATATTGAAAATTTGGTTGAGAGATCGTTAAATGGGGATGTCGCTGCTACATCACGATTGATCACACTAGCTGAAAGCACTGATAAAAATGAGGAGATCATAAAACTGATCTCGCCACATCTTGGGAATGCTTATGTGGTAGGTATCACTGGTGCTCCCGGAGTTGGAAAGAGCACACTGACCGAAAAGTTAGTGCGTTCTTTGATCAAAGATGATAAAAAGGTCGGAATAATAGCTGTAGATCCAACCAGTCCATTTTCTGGAGGAGCACTTTT
>LSCM01000004.1 GCA_001577185.1 Cloacimonetes bacterium TCS62
AACAAGAGATTTTTTTTCATCCCTTTTTTATCTGCGTAATAATCTGAATAGGCATGAAGGAATAATTTGGTTAGATGCAAATAAACTCCTTTGGAAAGCAAAATATGAAATTATAGGTAAAGAAGAAATAAATACAAAAATTGGAAAGTTAGAGTCTTATAAAGTTAAATTGACTTTTGATAAATACTCTCAATCTGAAAAAGAACGAAGTGATATGTTAACTAATAATCTTGTAGATGAAGATGATATTCTTTACTTTTGGTTTTCAGCAGGTGAAAGAAAGATTCCCTTAAAGGCTATTTACTCTATGAAGCCATTTCCAGTAACTTGGAAAATTGAATCTTATCATGAATAAATATAGAAAAGTATATAAAATCTTGTTCATCGCTTGGACTACATTAATAATTGTTCTAACTTCGATACCTGATATTAAAGCTCCTGTTAAGGACGAATTAAATCTAGATAAATTATTTCATTCTTTAGCTTATTTGATTATAGCATTTCTTTTTGTTAAAATGTACCATAAGAATTTTAGACAAAAAGCAATCAGTAAACTTTATTTTCTAACAATTATTATTCCTGTAATTGATGAAGTTCACCAAATTCCTATACCAGGAAGAAATTTCTCTTTTTTAGATATTTTAGCAGATATACTAGGTATGACAGTAATAATTATTTACTATAAGTTAAAATCAAAAAATTAGCTTTCTGCTCTAACACGTTTTAGTTTAATTATTACTTTATACTTATAAGTTGGTTTATCCCATATCTGAACATCCATGTAATCTTGAGGGTTTTTCATAACCTCTTTTTCAGTGATCTCCTCAATTTTGTTTTCATCATTCATAATCCACAAAGTTTTCTCGGTTTTCTTACTTGTTTTTTTTGTCGCCATAAGTTCTCCTACTAATTTGTAATTTGGATGGTTTTCAACGTAATTTAATAATATATCTAATGATATTTTTTCTCGATATGCCTCACAATATCTACTATCTTCACAACTTGCAGCACAAACAATTATATCAGTAAATTGTTTACTTTTAGGACAAATTATTAGATTTTTATCTTCCCGTAATTTTCTTTTTCTCAATGTTATACCAATTTATATTGTTCTAAAACTTTTCTTAACTTAATACTATTCTCTTTTAATAGATGTTCTAATGGTAATCGAATCTCATTTTGAATCATGGTCATCATACTAAGTGCTTCTTTCACAGGAATCGGATTAGTTTCAATAAACATTGCATTATTGATTTCAATCAAATATTGGTGAATGCTTAAAGCTTTATCAAACTTGTTTTGTTCAGAAAGCTCAACAAGGTCATGTACTTTTTGGGGCAGTATATTTGCAGTTACCGAGATAGCACCTTTTGCACCACAACTCATTATTGGCAGATTCAGAGCATCTTCACCAGACATAACAGCAAATTTTTTAGAAGTATTCTTAACGATTTTAGATACTTGTTGAAGATCTCCACTAGCTTCTTTAATCCCAATTATTTGTTTGAAATCATTTGCTAATTTTATAGTTGTTTCAGCTGAAATATTTACACCAGTTCTTCCGGGGACATTATAAATCACTAATGGAATATCAGTGTTTTCAGTTATTTTCTTGAAGTATTCATACATACCTTTTTGAGTCGGTTTATTATAATATGGGGTGATAACCAGTGCATAATCAGCTCCCCACTCTTGTGCTTTCATAGTTGCCGAGATAGTATGGTGAAGATTATTACTTCCAGTTCCTACCATAATTGGTGCTCTCTTGTCGACACTTTTTATACCAAATCGAACCAATCGCTCCTTCTCATCTCCAGCTAAAGCAGGCGCTTCTCCTGTCGTACCACAAAAGAGCAAACCATCTGTTTCATGTTTTATTTGGAATTCAAGCAATTTCTCAAGTGCGGAATAATCGATCTCATTATTTTTAAAGGGTGTTACTAAAGCAACATATGAACCTTTGATCATCTATCCTCCTTAACTTTCAAAATATTGGTGGAAGTAGATTCCGTCAATAAACAAATACTGAAAAACTCAACCTTTTTAATTCTTTGGGATTGAGTTTTCGGCAAATTATTATCATATAAATTTAACTAAATTTGATCTGTCTCCAAGCTTCATATACAACTATAGCTACACTATTAGCTAAATTTATAGAACGTATTTTGTCAGTCATGGGTATTCTTAGTGTATTTGGCCAATTTTCTGATAAAATATCTTCCGGTATACCTCTCGACTCGGGGCCAAAAATAAAGATATCCCCTTTTTTAAAAGTAAATTTTGAATAAATATTTTTAGACTTAGTTGTACAATAATAGATATTATTGTTGGAATACTTATCTAAAAATTCTTCTAATGAATCATGTAAATGTAAAGAGAGGTTATCCCAATAGTCTAAACCAGCCCGTTTTACATACTTATCTGTGATCAAAAAACGCATTGGTTTAATAATATGAAGCTCTGCATCTACACCAACAGATAATCTCCCTATATTACCTGTATTTGCAGGGATTTCCGGTTGATAAAGTACAATTTTAAAATTACTTTTCATAAATTTCACTTCAGCATTATGTTTTCCCATTTTTGTTGCCAAATATGATATTTCCATTTTAACCAACGAGTACTAAATTTATTGGTAAAATCTACATTTTCTTTATTAAGTTCCGTCATCTCTTTCGGTAGGGGAACCTCGGTATTCACAGGAAACATTTTAATTGAATCAGGAATTAAATGCTGAAAAGAAATTGATAACAGATAGTCTACAAGTTTTTTACTTAATTCTATGTTAATAGTTTGCGAGGAAATTCCTACACCATATATAAAATTATAAGAACCCTCTTGAGGTATAACAGCTTTAAGTCTGGAACTTTTTTTATAACTCACATCATGTAAAACAGACGTTTGAAACCCAAATATAATGGGAGCTTCAGATGCTAAGAGCATATTATAAGATTCATTAAAATTATCAGTGACCGTATATACATTATTTTTAATAGACCGCCAAAAATGTCGATATCCACTTCTACCAAATGCTGCAACTGAATAAATAAGTATATTTCTGCCTATACTGCAATTATTGGGATTAGTTAAAATTATACTTTGTTTTAGTTTGCCATCTTGAATTGCACCAAAAGTTGAAGGGATCTGTTCAATTGCATCTTTATTATAAATAAATGCTAAAGGACTGTAAAATACAGGATTTATATGGTAGCTCTTATCAAAAATTAAATTTTTATTCACGTTTTCAATTTGAGGAGATTCATATTGCTTTAGTAAACTATCTTGGAGAACTGTTACCAATAATGAATTATCTAGACCTAGAAAGATATCTGTATTGTTTCCATTCTCTTCAACGTGATTTAACAATTTGTCAGCAGTTTGGAATGTTACTAAATCTATATTACAATCGTTTAACTTCTCAAATGTTAGTAATGACTCTCTAAAAAAATCCTTATTGAGAAAGACATCAACCGCATACATCTTCAATGATGATTTACCTGTAGAACTTCTCTCCGATCTCTTGTTCGTACAACCGAACATAATCAACATTATCATCAATGCTGTTATTAATTTTTTCATTAAATATTACCAAATAAAAGTGATGCTACTATAAAATCCATTATCAAGATCAATATTGATGAATATACTACCGTTTGAGTTGTTACTATACCTACTCCTTCTGCTCCGCCTTCTGCTCTATTACCAGCAAAGCATCCAACCATAGTGATTACCAAACCGAAAAATATCGATTTCACTAAACCGCCCCATAGATCTGACGGTAGGAAAAATTCTTTCATATTAACAAAAAAACTGTAAGCATTAATGTTATATTTTACAATGGATAACAAAAATGCTGAAAATATTCCTATAATGTTTGAATATATAGTTAATATTGGAAACATAATAATACTTGCTATGACTTTGGGCATAAATACATAACTTTCAGGGTCAATTGCAAGAGTTTTTAAAGCATCCAATTGTTCACTAACCCTCATAGAACCAATTTCGGCAGCAATTGAAGCACCAATCTTACCAGCTAAAACCAATCCTGTTAGAACTGGAGCTAGTTCTATCATGGTAGATTTACCGACTAAAACTCCAATCAACTTTTCCGGGATATACCCACTTGTTTGGTAGGTTGCTTGAACAGAAGTTACAAGTCCAGTAAAAGCAGATGTGATAGTTATTAATATTAATGAGTCATTACCGAATTTTTTCATCTGTTTAACAATTTCAGTATATCTCTTCCTAATATGAACCAATTGAGAAAATATCGAAATGTTAAATAAGATAAATTCTCCAATTAAGGAGATAGGATCTTTTTTATTATTCATATGTATCTATATTTCTAAACGATGTAAATTTTGCAAAGAATTTTAAATCTAGACTACCTATTGCACCATGTCTGTTTTTCCCAATTATAATTTCAGCAATTCCTGGTTTTTCTGTGTTCTCATTATAAACTTCATCTCTATAAATAAACATAACAATATCTGCATCTTGTTCAATAGCTCCAGATTCACGTAGATCAGCTAGTTTAGGCCGTTTATTATCTCTGTTCTCAACCCCCCTATTTAACTGTGATAAAGCAATGATCGGAACTCCTACCTCTTTAGCAAGAACTTTGAGTGATCTTGATATTTCAGAAATTTCCTGCTGTCTATTCTCTCGATTATTTCTCCCGGACATCAATTGTAAATAATCTATTATAACCAGATCTAAACCCTTTAATTCAGCTTTTAGCCTTCTAGTTTTTGCTCTAATATCTAATACAGTATTTGCACCATTATCATCAATGTAAATTTCCTTTTCTGAAATTACTTCTGCAGCACCGGAAATCCTCAGTAGTTTCTTTTCATTCATTCCATAGCCTTTAAGCATATTATCCATACTAACTTCGGATGCTGAACTAAGCATTCTCATCAGGAGTTCTTCATCTTCCATCTCCATTGTAAAGATACCTATCTTCTTATCATGTCTAACAGCTGCATTAGCAGCAATATTAAGAGCTAAAGAAGTTTTACCCATTGCAGGACGTGCTGCTAGTACGACAAGTTGTCCTGGTCTGAATCCACCGATCTTTTTATCCAATTCCATAAAACCAGAAGGTACTCCATGGATAGTTTTCTTTGTTGCTGCAGTCTCTTGAATATCTTCGATCGTATCTGCTATAATATTTGATATGTTTTGGAAGGTTTTACGATTCGGTCGTTCTGCTATCCTAAAAATAGTTTGTTCTGCATCATCTATTATGTCATTTACTGGTTTATCTGCAAAATAACAATTTTCCAAAATTTTATTAGAAGAATTAATTAACTGTCTTAATAAAGCTTTTTCTAACACGATATTGATATGATAATCTACATTAGCACTACTCAGAACAACATCAGAAAGCTCATTTATGAAGACTTTTCCACCAACATTTTCCAGTTCTCCCTTCATATCTAAATTATCAATTATTGTAATAATATCAATCTCAACATTTTTTTCGAACAATTCACAAATTGAATCAAATATCTTCTGATGAGCTGGTCGGTAAAAATTACTTTTCTCTAGTTTTTCTATAACTTTAGAGACAATATAGTTATCTATCATCATTGCTGATAGTACAGCTGCTTCAGCGTTAATATCATTTGGTAATTGTCTTTCTTTTTTCTTTGGCATAATTCTTCCTAATATTGGCTATTTTTTAACATCGTTTTATACAAGATCACGACAGATTATTATAATCAATTTGAATTTTTTGTAGATCTACCCAAGCAAATTTCTTCCATTTTGGATTTCTCAATAATGCGGCTGGATGGTAGGATACATAGGTCTTTATATTTTTATATTTATGAGTAGTTTTTCTGAACTTTTTTAAGGGATTATTCTTATTCAATAAACTTATTGCTGCAACCTTCCCTAAAAGTAGAATCAATTTAGGCTGTATGATCGAGATCTGTTCTTCCAAGTAAGGTATACAGGATTCTTTTTCTTTTTGTAATGGATTTCTATTATTGGGAGGACGGCATTTCACTATATTTGTGATATAAACATCATCACGTTGCAGATCAATAGCTTTCAACATCCTTGTTAATAATTGTCCAGCTCTACCAACAAAGACTTTACCTGTTCTATCTTCGTCCGCTCCTGGTCCCTCCCCAATTAACATTAATTTTGCATTGGGATTACCATTACCATAGCAAAATTTATTTCTGGATTTTGAAAGTTCACATTTATTACAAGATTTGTAAGTATTTTCTAAATTTTTTAGTTTTTGACTTTTTACTTCTTTTGGGTCAATTGAAAAATTGGGTTTATGCTCAAAAAAAATATCCCGAATTCCCGTAAGTTCAAGGTATTCAAGATATTGTTTAATAACTTTTTTATTCAAATTTCCAATTCCACAATTATTCTTCTTTTTTTGCCTCTTCGACTTCCTTTTTCATATCTTTGATAATATAATCAGGAATATCATTTGTCGCTATATGTTCTAACGCTTTTGAAGTTACCTTACCTGTAAGTTTTTTCTTTACTGTATAGGGCAAGTTTCCAAGTCTCTCTGTTTCCAGATTAGCTAACAATAAAAACATATAGGTCATGTTATTATCTTCTAGAAATTTATCAATTTTAAAATTACTCATCTATCCTCCTATAAAATCTTTTTTTATATTTGTATATCTGTTTATTTTATTCTCTTCTGCATGAATGATCTCATTTACCTCTTTAACAGCCGTTTCAATATCATCGTTGATCACAAGATATTGAAATTCTTCTATCTCTTGTAATTCGGTTTCTGCTGTATCTAACCTTTTCTTAATTTCTTTTGAATCCTCTGTTCCTCTATTTTTCAAACGCGATAACCATACATCTTTTGAAGGTGGTAATATAAATATAGTGATGCAAGGAATTTTTTCCCGAATAATTTGTCTTGCACCTTGTACATCTATATCCATTATAACCAATTTTTTATCGTCCAATTTACTTTCAATATATTTCTTAGATGTTCCATACCACTTTCCATGAACGACTGCAGATTCCAAAAAATCACCATTCCGCTGCATTCTCTGAAATTTGTCCTTAGAAATAAAATGATAGGCTTTTCCATCTTTCTCATTTCTACGAATTTTTCGAGTTGTATAAGAAACTGAATAATTAATATTTTCGTTTTCTTTAACAATTCTTCTTAGTATTACACTCTTTCCACCACCTGATGGTGATATTAGTATAATTAAAAATTTACTTTTCCCGAATTCAGACACAGTTATTTATTCTTCAACAATTTCTTTATATTCTTTTGGGGATAATAGAGATTTAAGTTCAGATTTATCAGATAGTTCAATCCTCACAATCCAGCCATCTTCATAGACAGATTGATTGATCAATTCCGGCATATCTTCCAACTCTTCATTCACATCTATTATTTTACCATTAACTGGTGAATTTATGTCTTCAACAGCTTTTACTGCTTCTATAGTGGTAAATGAATTATTGATCTCAACTACATCTCCAACTTCTGGCAATTCCACATAGACTATATCTCCCAATTCATTCTGAGCGTAATCTGTTATACCTATGAGAATTTCATTCCCCTCTACTTTTACCCATTCATGAGTTTCCGTATAAAGAAGATCATTATCAACCATAATACCTCCAAAAAAATTAGTTTAAAGTAAGGAATTTTTATTGTTCTTATATGTCAAGCTTTTCAAATCCTTTTAATTTGATAATATTGTCTAGACAAATTTAAATTTACTCAAACACAAACTCATCTCTCTCAAACAGCTCTACACAAGATTCTTGCTTCAAGTTTAATATCATCAGCTTCAAGACCACGAGGATATCCAGAACCATTCATCCGTTCATGATGTTGATGTACAATCTCTGCAACCGGCCATGGAAAAGCAATTTTTGATAAAATTTATTATAACCTGATCCGAAATTAATGAAAAAAATTTATAAATGCAAACAATCCAAATGCTACTTCAAAAAATTGATGAAATTTACAATTTTTTGAAAATTTATGCTGACGGATTTTACAATCGCTCAGATTAGGTATTATTAAACAACAATTTATATCAAGATATTTTTCCATATAATAAATCGCCAACTAATCTCATTTATAGCAAAAAGAACTTGACTTAAATATGATTTATCTCATTTTTGACTCAGGAGTTCTCATCTTTACTCAATTTTTCTCAATATAGGGAGGATAAATGTCTGGTGAATTTTTAGGTACTCACACAAATTCGGTTAATAAACAAAAATGGATAACTATTCCAGCGAATTTTAAAAAAAAATTCATACCTCAAGCAAAGCAGTCAGTAATTGTAACAATAGGACCAGAATCTAACATCGCGATCTATCCATTAGATAATTGGAAAACCAAAAAAGAATCATTATCAAATGGTGATAAACGAGATAGAGAATTATTAATGTTGTTACGGACTTTTGCATCCTCATCTCAAAAGCTTGAATCTACAGGAAGAATTAAGATCAGTGATGAACTACTAGAAATTGCAAACATTAATGATAAAGTTATCATAAAAGGTGAGGGAAATTTTATTTCAGTGTGGAATCCAAAACAATACAAAGAATTCCGGGATAAACAATTAGAGAAGCACAAAACCACCTATAATTCAATGGATTATCAATAATGACGAAATACCATATTCCTGTTTTACAGGAAAAAACAATCGATTTTTTACAGCTTAGAGATAATGGGATATATGTGGATGTTACTTTAGGTGGTGGAGGACATACAAAAGCGATTTTGGAAACCAATAGAAAAGTAAAAGTTATAGCTTTGGATCAAGATGAAGATGCAATTGAAGAGACGATCGAACTAAAGAAGAGAAACACCGGAAGATTGACCATATTACATGACAATTTTAAAAACTTAAGAACAAGATTAGCTTTAGAGAGAATAAAGAAAATTGATGGAATTCTTTTCGACCTTGGAGTGTCATCGCATCAGTTCGATACAGCAGAACGAGGATTCAGTTATAATAAAGATAGTTTTTTAGATATGCGAATGGATCAAGATAAAGCATTAACAGCTCATAAAATTGTAAATACCTTTAATTTTGACCAGTTAACTTCTATTTTCTTTGATTACGGAGAAGAAAGAGAATCGAAGCGGATAGCAAATGCCATAGTAAAGGCTAGAACGAAGAAAGAAATAAAGACTACTAAAGATTTAGCTGATATTATCGAAAATGCGGTTTATTCTAAGTACAAAATAAAAGCAAAATCTAGAATATTTCAAGCGATTAGAATCTGTGTAAATAGCGAATTGGAGATATTAAAATCAGCTTTGAAAGATGCGATCCAGGTTCTCAAACCCAAAGGTCGAATTGTTGTTATCTCATATCATAGTTTAGAAGATAAAATTGTTAAACATCTATTCAAATATGAAGAGAAAGAATGCACATGTCCGCCAGGTTTGCTTAAGTGTGTCTGTGGGAAAGTGTCAACAATTAGAATACTTACAAAAAAGCCGATCACTCCTGGAGGATCAGAAATTAGAAAAAACAAACGTGCACGTAGCGCTAAATTAAGAGCAGCTCAGAAAAGGGAGGATCTATGAGCAAAAAGATTATAATTCTGATATTGATCATATTTAGCCTAATCTACTTCCACCATCATAATAAATATCAGATTTTTCAATATTCAAGAGAAATCGAACAATTATCAGATCAATTTAAATCTGTAAAAAGTACTAATCTTTCACTACTTTCTGAAAATGGAAAACTTTGTTGCAGAGAGCGTATACAAAAAATTGCTTCAGACAAGTTAAAAATGTTCTATCCAGTTGATGCCAAGAATGTTCATACGGTGATCGTCAATTCAAAAGATGAAACCTTCCGTTTAGTAGATTACTTTGTACCTTCGGCTGAGGCTATTACAAAATGATTAATTGTATGATTTCTGAAACAATTTTTCTATGAAAAAAAGATTCTATTTTTTCTTATTACTCAATGCAGCACTGGTTCTTACCTGGATAGTTTATCTATTTATTGTCCAGCTTTTAGACCCATTTGATTTTGAAAATGTCGTTAAGTTACGTACTAATCCTTCCAAAGAGATCATTATACCCAAACGTGGCAAAATATTTGATGCAAATATGAACTTACTAGTTAATTCTAATAAATATTATCAATTGGATTTAGATCGAAAAATAATTATTAAAGAATGCAAGAAAAATAAAACTGATGTTGAAACTATTTTAGCAAAAATAGTCAGGATTATGCATTCCAATTCGGATCTTTCTGAAAATTATCTTACAAAAGTAATTTACAAAAAACCTTTGAGTACTAGTATATATATTTCAGAAAATTTTAATGAATCACAAATGTTATCCATAAAAAAAGCATTCAAAACTGAAAAGATTGCTGGTCTGATTTCTACTTTTAGTAAAACAAAAAGAAATTATCCACTGGGCAAATTAGGTTCAACTTTCTTAGGATTAGTTAAAGAATCGTCTACTAATGACGAAAGAGGTATTGAAGAGTCTATCTATAAAGTACATGGTGTTTGTGGTTTAGAAAAAAGTTTTGAAGAAGAACTCTCTGGTGAGATCGGATGGAAAGAAACAATTGAGGATGCAAATAATAGGAGGATACCTTTTCTATCATTAAGGAGTAAGAAAGAAAAGCCGGGAAATTCTTTAGTTTTGACTATCGACAACAACTTTCAGGAAATTTTAGAAGAGAGATTAGCAAGGGGATTGGAGAAATACAAAGCCAAAAACGCTATTGGTATTATAATGGACCCCCAAACAGCAAAGATCAAAGCAATGGCTGGGTTAACAAAAGGTCACCAGAATTCATCTGCTAAAGTTCTTAGAAGCTCCCCAAATCTACCTGTATCTTTTATGTTTGAACCAGGCTCGACTTTGAAGCCAATAACTGCTCTTCTAGCTTTGGAAAATGACATTTACAGACCAAAGGACGAGATTGATTGTACAGCTTATCACCTATTGTATAATGACGAAGAGAGGACAATTAAAGATGATCATAAATATAACATGCTGAACTTTCATGATATAATAGCTTATTCTTCAAACGTAGGAATTAGCAAAATAGTAGAAAAGATTGGGAGAAAAAAACTATATGAAAGATTGATTGCTCTTGGATTTCGTCACAAAATTGGATATAAAATTGCCAATGAAGCCTCCGGGATCTTTAGAAAACTATCTGACTGGCAAGGCTTTTCTTTACATTCAATATCATTCGGACAAGAAATATCTGTTACCGCTTTACAGCTAGCAAATGCTTATTGTGCATTAGCCAATGGCGGAAATGTTATGCAGCCTTATTTTGTTGATAGAATAGTAAGTGAAAACGATGAAATAATAGAACAATTCAAACCGAAAGTACTTAGGCATATATCTGATGAAAAATCTCTTAATACTCTTAAGGACTTTTTAAAAAGTGTAGTCGATTATGGTACAGCAACTGCTACAAAAATTGATTTTTTAGATGTAGTTGGTAAAACCGGTACAGCAGAAAAAGTTTTGTCTGGAAATTATGGATATGCAAAAGAAAAATACACATCTGTTTTTGCTGGTTTTTTCCCTGTGAAACATCCTAGATATGTGATTGTAATAGCATATGATGAGGCAGATTTTGAATCGTATTCCTATTATGCATCTTTGTCGGCTGTGCCTACTTTTAAAAATATTGTGTTAGATATAAATAATTTACCCCAAAGTACTATTGTCTCAGATCTTAAGCAATCATCAACAGAATTCATTACAGCGCCTAATATCATTGGATATACAAAGGAAAAAGCAATTGATATTTTAACGAGAAAGAACATAAAGTTCCATATTAAACAAATTAGTGATTCAAATATAGTGAGCAATCAATTTCCTAAACAAAATATCAGTTATGATAAAAACAAAAATCTTATTGTAATTATTGGAACTTCAAACAAGAAAAAAAACACAGACAAAATAAGCACAAACTTGATGCCCAAATTAGTAGGACTAAGTATTCGAAAAGCGATTTTGAAAGCTAATAAAAGCGACGTCAAATTGAAAATTAAGGGTTCTGGATCGATAGTATATCAATCTATAAACCCAGGTAAAAAAATTAAATTCGGGACAGAATGTTTAGTAAAAGCAAAACTCTAAGAGAAGTTTTAAGAGCATTAGAAAAAAGTTCAATTCTTATAGAAACTTTTGATCTACCGGAACTTTCAAGTTATAGAACATTAGTCTCAAATTCTCAAAATGTGGTTGAAGATTCTGTTTTTGTTTGTATTATAGGCTATAAATTTGACGGGCACACATTTGCACAAGATGCAAGTAGAAGAGGAGCTAAACTCTTAATTGTAGAAAAGAAGCTCGATGTATCTCTACCACAGATCTTAGTTGAAAACACACGTATGGCAGCAGCAATTTTAGCGAATTTGTTCTTTGAAAATCCAAGTTCAAAAGTAAAATTAATAGGTGTAACAGGGACAAATGGAAAAACAACGATCTCAAATTTAATTTATCAAATATTATTAAGAAGTAATTATAAAACAGGCTTAATAGGTACATTTGGGTATTCGATAAATAATCAACATTATTCAACCCAACGAACTACGCCGGATATTATTGATCTGAACAAAATTTTGAATGAGATGATTAATAAAGATGTAGAATATGTGGTTATGGAGGTATCCTCACACGCTATAGCTTTAAACCGAATATTTACCTTACAGTTCAATGCAGCAATATTTACAAATTTAACTCAAGATCATCTTGATTTTCACGAAGATCTTAATGAATATGCAAAGATTAAATTTAGATTATTTGATTATGTTGAGAAATGTTCCGGGATATCTTTAATTAACATTGATGATCGATTTGGTAAAAAATTATACAATAAATTGAACAAAAATAAGTTTAGTATTTCATTCGAACAAGCTGATTATCGTATACAAAACCTGCAAACCGATCAAACGAAAAATAGTTTTCAATTGATCTCTAATCAGATCCAGTGTAATATTGAATCAAATTTGATCGGAAAATTTAATGCCTTTAATTTAGCTGCAGCAATAGCGATCATTAAGCTTATGATACCAAAAATCTCAGTTAATGATTTAGAATCTAAGACAAATAATTTAAGAAGTATTCCCGGTCGATTGGAAAAAATCCAGAATGATAGAGGTATAGGTCTTTTCATTGATTATGCGCATACTCCAGATGCATTGTACAATGTTCTCTCAACCTTAGCAAAATTAAGAAAAAAACGTTTAATATGCATTTTTGGAGCAGGTGGAAATCGAGATAAAAATAAACGACCAAAAATGTTGCAAGCTGCCTTAGAATTTGCAGATCTTATTGTTTTAACCAATGACAACCCAAGAGATGAAGATTCAGCAGAAATAATTCGAGATATACTCCAATCTACACGGGATATGCGCAACATTGTAATTATCAGAGATAGAAAAGTTGCAATACAAACCACAATAAAATTATCTCAAAAAGAAGATATTGTTTTAATTGCTGGTAAAGGTCACGAAACTTATCAGGAGATCAAGGGCAAAAAACATCATTTTGATGATAAAGAAGAAGCTATCAAATCATTACAAATCACAAAATCTAGCAACGAACTAGAAATTCCTTTAGATCCACTTCTACTAGAAAGAGTATTTGATCAAAAGTTAAATAATACATCTGAAACTTTGATCACAGATATATCGACAGATTCTCGCAGAATTTCTCCAAACTCTTTATTTATCGCACTAAAGGGCGAAAATTATGATGGACATGATTTTGTTAAAGAAGTTTTAAAGAAAAACTGTTGGACTATTGTTAGTAATGATCATAAATGTGATGATACATCTGTAATCAATGTGTCAAACACTCTCGAAGCTTATGGAAAATTAGCATCTGTATACAAATCATATTTTAATCTTTTGTCGATAGGAATCACAGGAACTTATGGAAAAACAACCGTTAAAGAATATTTAGCGAATATTTTGAACTATGATGCAGCTGTTTTAAAAACCCATGCAAATGAAAATAACTTAATAGGGTTACCTAAAACCATTTTTAAATTGAATTTTAAACATCGATATGGTGTTTTTGAATTAGGTTCAAATCACTTTGGAGAAATAAAAACATTAACGAAAATATTGAATCCTGATATTGGTATCATCACGGCTATTGGACCATCTCATTTGAAATTCCTTCATGATAAAGATGGTATCTACAAAGAAAAATCATCGCTCTTTCGTACCGATCTGATCCAAAGGTTCTATCCTGGCGATTATACAAAATTTCAAGAATTTAAGGGTAAATCATTTGGTTATTCCAAATATGATGACTATGCAATTAGTAACGTAACTGCAGATAATGGCAAAACTCATTTCAATATCAATAATATAAGCTATACAATTCAAACTCCTTTCATCAAATATGCCTTAAATGCAGCAATAGCTATAGCTGTTTGTACAGAAATTGGACTAAATAGAACTATTATTAAGAATGGTGTATTGAAACCACTAGATAATCCCATGAGAATGGAGATTAAGAAGAAGAAAGAGAGAATTTTACTAATAGATTGCTATAATGCTAATCCGGATTCAATGAAAGCAGCGATTAGTTTTTGGAATAATTATTACCCCGAAAAACCGCATATCGCTATACTTGGCGATATGCTTGAGTTAGGAAAATTGACAAATTATTATCATAAAAAAATCTGGCATCAATTGAAGAAAATAAAAAATAAAAAAATAATTTCTGTGGGTAAATATGCTAAATTATTTGAAGCTTCGGACCATTTTGATATTGTAGAAGATCTATTATCTTCAGATATTATTGATAGATTTCAAGAAAATGCAGTCATACTAATAAAAGCATCGCATGGAATTAGTTTAGAAAAAATAATTGGTAGGTTATAATTATGTTTTATCATTTTTTTTCCCCTTTAGCAAATGTAGAATTATTTGGTTATAATGTTTTTAACGTCTTTCAATACGTTACTTTTAGGGCTATAGCATCCTTTATTACAGCTTTGATCTTCTCTGTTTTACTTGGTCCTAAATTCATAAAAATATTAAAGAAACATCATGCAGTTGAAAAGATCAACGAATATGTCCCGATCAAACATCGCGAAAAAGAAGGTACTCCTACTATGGGTGGTTTGATAATTATCTCAAGTTTGCTAATCTCTGTATTGTTATGGAATAATCTTGTAAACAGCTATATCATTATTATGATTATTACAACAATTTGGCTAGGCGGTATTGGTTTTCTAGATGATTATATGAAGAATTTTCTGAATCTTAAAGAAGGTTTAATCGCCAGGTACAAGCTTTTAGCTCAGATAACACTTGGTATTCTAATTGCTGGAGTTCTATATTTTGGTACAAAAGATAATACTTTAGTTACAAAGATCAACGTTCCCTTATTCAAAGATGTAGCGATTCAACTTGGGTGGTTATTCATACCATTTGTAGTTTTCATGATCACTGGTACATCAAATGCAGTTAATCTAACAGATGGATTAGATGGATTAGCAAGTGGCATAGTTGCCTTAACTGTATTTTCTCTCGGTATAATGGCCTATATTAAGGGAAATTTTAATATCGCTGAATATTTAAACTTAGAATTTATTAGTAATGCTGGAGAATTAACTGTTTTCATTGCAGCCTTGATCGGAACTTTACTGGGATTTTTATGGTATAATATCAAACCTGCTCAGATCATGTTGGGTGATACAGGCTCTTTAGCATTAGGAGGGATCTTAGCAGTTTTATCAATTTTACTAAGAGAAGAGATATTTTTGGCTATCGTTGGTGGAATTTTCGTATTCGAAGCACTTTCTACTATCATTCAAAGATATTATTTTAAGTATACAAGAAAAAAAACAGGTAAAGGTAAACGCGTATTTTTATGTGCTCCAATCCATCATCATTACGAGATGAAGGGGATTTCGGAAGAAAAGATAGTTATCCGTTTTTGGATCATAACAACTTTATTAATTGCTATAGGCTTAGCAACGATTAAACTAAGATAAAATGGAATTATTAAAGAAGAAAATAGGAATACTGGGAGCTGCTAGAAGTGGAACTGCTGCAGCAAATAAAATTAAAGAACTAGGTGGTGAACCATTTCTAAGTGAATGCAAATCTGAAAATGAGATCGCAAATAGTGTCCAACTCCTAAAAAAATTCAACTGCGAGTTTGGTGGTCATACAAAGAGATTACTTCAAAGTGACATAATAATTGTAAGCCCGGGTGTACCTTTGGATATTCCAATACTCTTAGAGGCCAAAGCAAGAAAGATAGAACTTCTGAATGAGATCGAGCTGGGATATTTGTTAAAAAATCCATCCAGTAAAATAATAGCAGTAACAGGTTCAAACGGGAAAAGCACAACGGTTAGTTTAATACATCATATTTTACATGAAGCAGGGTTTAATTCTGTATTAGCTGGAAATATTGGTACTGCTTTCACCTCTTACCCGATCGAAGATCAAAGTATTGATTTTATAGTTTTAGAATTAAGTAGTTTTCAATTAGAATTAATCGAGAAATTTAATCCAGATGTTGCAGTCTTGCTTAATATTAGACCTGATCATTTGAACCGATATCCGAATATGATTACATATGCTAAAACTAAATTTCGCTTATTTAAAAATCAAACACAGAAAGATCTTGCAATCTTAAATTCGGATGATCTGTATATCAATAAACTAAAAAATAATATTAAGTCTCAGATCAGATATTTCTCCTTAACTAATGAAGAAAATATATCTTTTCAAAATAATTCAATCCAATACTCTAAAGAGAATATTTCATTAGAAAATTCAAAGTTAAAAGGACCTCATAATCTGGCTAACCTTATGGCTTCTATCTTAGCGGTTTCTCAATATAAAATTGATTATAAAATTATAGAACACTCCTTAAATACTTTTCAACCGCTACCACATAGGATGGAATTCGTAGATATAATAGATGATGTAACATTTATAAATGATTCAAAAGCTACTAATACTGATGCTGTAAAGTATGCACTCCAATCTTTTAAAGAACCAGTTAGATTGATCATTGGCGGTGCAGGTAAAGGGGAAGATTATTCGATATTAAATCCTCATATAAAAAAACATGTTAAGAAACTTTATATTATTGGAGAAGATCGTGAAAAAATGAAGAAAACCTTCCAAAAATTCGCAGATCTAGAATTATTCTTGGATTTTGGAAAAGCCATCAAAACTTCCTTTACTGAAGCAAAAATTGATGATGTGGTAATTCTATCTCCAGCATGCGCAAGCTTCGATATGTTCAAAAACTTTGAAGAACGAGGAAATAGATTTAAGGAAATTGTGGGGGAACTATCGTAATGAAACCCAAATCTTATATTGAACAATACGATCATTATATACCTTTGATCTATCTCGTATTAATGATAATCGGCCTATACATGCAGTTGAACATTAGCGCTATTCGCACTAAAATGGATTTTTTTTACAGACAATCTATTTGGTTTGGCCTTTCATTTTTTTTAATTTGGTTCGCATTTAAAGTGATCAATCTAAAAAAGATCCGAAAATACTCTATTTTATTTGTTATCATAACTATTATATTATTAGCCGCAGTCTTGATTGTAGGGCGTGATGTAAAAGGAGCTGTGCGCAGTATTCGTATTTGGAAAATTAATATCCAACCCAGTTTATTAGCACGATTAGTTTTAATTTTGTATTTTGCGCATATCCTGGATAAACATAAAAGAGTTCTGGGGAAAACCACCCCGAAATTTTTCCTGAAGAAATTTAGTGCACTTATAATTATTCCGGCAATTATTTTTGTACTTATTCTAGTTGAGAGGCATTTTAGTACTTTAATAATTTCAGGTTTTACCTTGCTTTCAATTTTATTCTTGGCAAAGATCAGAATGTCTACACTATTGTCTATACTGGGCATTATGCTAATAATTGGTATAATGATAATAAGTTTTGGACCAAAATACAGAAGTCAACGTATCAAAATATTCAAAAAATATTCTCTTTTCTATAAGGATGCTAAAGAAAATAATATTGAAGTAACAAATGATTATCAAATCAAAGAAAGTTTAATTTCATTATCTGCTGGAAAGTTCTTTGGAACCCACCAAGAAGCTACTGGCAAACACTATTTCTTACCCGAAGCAAAAACTGATTACATATATGCGATTATTGGAGAAGAATTTGGTTTTCTGGGCACTTTAGTGATTCTATCTTTATATTGCTTTTTATTTTTTCGTGCTATGAAATCTTCATTCATACAGGAAGATTTTTTCTTAAAGCTGTTTGGTTTTGGTTTAAGCATGAACATTTTCTATAATGCAATTGTAAATATAGGTGTAGCAATGGCAGCTCTACCTTCCACAGGAGTTACTCTGCCATTTATTAGTTATGGAGGTACCTCATTGCTAGTAAATTCATTTTCAATTGGCTTACTAATGAATATCAGTGCCAAAAGGAGAATTCTATGACTGTAAAGGATTATTCTTCTAAGAAAATTATTCTAGCTGCTGGTGGTACTGGTGGTCATATTATACCAGCATTATCTATTGCTGAAGAATTAAAAGCTCATCGAGTGCATCTGCTTTATGTTGGTAATCAAAATAGCATGGAATCAAAGATAATATCTCAAAGCAATTTAGAATTTGAGGAAATAAATGTTCAAAAACTATATAGAAAATTTACTCTAACACATATTAAGTTTCCTTTTAAATTAATTAGCAGCATTTTAAGATCATTAAAGATCATAAAATCGTTCAAGCCAGATGCTTTTCTTGGTACTGGTGGATTTGTTTGTGGACCGGTTGGTTATGCAGCATATTTGAAAAAGATCCCTGTTTATATTCAGGAACAAAATAGCTATCCTGGTTTAACAACAAGAATTTTAGCAAAATATGCAAACAAGGTTTTCTTAGGAAATGAAAATGCAAAAGAACATTTACCAAAAAATAAACTGGTTTTCAGTGGCAATCCTATCAATCAAAATGTCATAAAGGAATCCGATCATATTAATTACTCAAAATATGGTTTAAGGAAAGATAGTTTGAAAATTTTTCTGACTGGTGGAAGTCAAGGTTCTGTAACCTTGAACAAAGTTCTCTATTCAATTTTGGATGAGCTTTTAGATAAGCAATTCGAAATTATTTGGCAGATCGGTGATCATAGTTTTGAAGAATTTTATGCTAAGATCAAAGATAAAAAAGGGGTTTATGGATTTAAATTCACAGATGAAATGGGTAAGATCTATAATTCAGTCGACATTGTTATCTCACGAGGTGGTGCTATTTCATTGGCAGAAATTGAAACAAAGAAAATCCCTTCAATAATTATTCCACTGGCTTCTGCTGCCGGTGACCACCAATATTACAACGCTCTAGAATTAGAAGAAAAAAAAGTTGCTTGCCTAATTAAACAAAATAATTTAAATTCGAATATATTAATGAATAAAATTTTGTATATAAAAAATAATATGGAAAAAATGAAAAGTGATTTTAAAAATTCTTTGCATTCTAATGCTGCTAAATTAATAGCTGATACAATTGTTAGGAGAATTTAGTTATGCTGGGTAAAACAAAAAAAATCCATTTCGTTGGAATAGGTGGCATTGGGATGAGTGGCATTGCAGAACTTCTACTAAATCAAGGTTTCGAAGTTAGTGGTTCAGACTTAAAACTTACTGAAATTACAAAACACTTGGGCAAGAAAGGAGCTATCATTTCTGAAGGTCACAAGGCTGATTCGATTAAGAATGTAGATGTTGTTGTTAAATCATCTGCAGTTGATACTGATAACCCCGAAATTATAGCAGCATTAAATCAAAATATACCCGTGATCCGAAGAGCAGAAATGCTATCTGAGATCATGAGAATGAGTTATGGCATTGGAATAGCAGGAACACACGGGAAAACATCTACGACATCCATGGTCGGGAGTATATTATCTGCTGCCAATTTGGATCCTACAGTGATCGTTGGTGGAATTGTAAAAAATTATGGTTCTAATAATTTACTAGGTTCTGGGAAATATATCGTTGTCGAAGCAGATGAATTTGATAGATCATTTTTAACTCTAAGTCCTATCATCGCAGGTATTACAAATATCGAAGCTGATCATCTTGATTGTTATAAGAATTTAGATGGAGTTAAAAATGCTTTTATTGAGTATACTAACAAAGTACCATTTTTCGGCTCTGTTATAGCTTGTTTGGATGATCCAGGTGTGCAAGCAATATTACCTAAGATCCATAAAAATATCTTTACTTATGGGCTTTCAAAACAATCAGACCTTCGAGCTACAAATATCAAAATGCATAATTTCAAAACTAGTTACACTGCACTTCTTAATGATGAAGATATTGGAGATATCGATCTTAATGTTCTAGGAATTCATAATATCCAGAACTCCTTACTTGCTATATCTGTAGGTTTAGAACTCGAAATACCATTTAATACAATTAAAAAAGGATTGAAAAATTTCAATGGAGTTTATCGCAGATTTGAGTACAAAGGTGAAAAGGATGGAATAACTCTTTATGATGATTACGCTCATCATCCAACGGAAATTCAAGCAACCTTAAAGAGTGTAAAAGATAACGTTGATAACAGGATCATTGTAGTTTTCCAACCTCATCTATATTCCAGAACAAAAGATTTCTATAAAGACTTTGGTCGTTCTTTTATTCATTCTGATGTTCTACTCATCACTCCGATCTATCCCGCTCGAGAGAAGCCAATAGCCGGAGTTACTGGAAAGTTGATATCCGATATTGCGATTAAAACCGGACATAAAAATGTTCACTATGTAAAATCTAATGACTTAATAACTGATAAAATCAAAGAATTTGCACAATCTGGTGATATTGTTATTACTATGGGTGCAGGTTCTATTTTTAAGTATGGGGAGAAATTCTTAAATAAATAGAAAAGGAATTAATTATGGGAAAAGAATTTGATAACAATCTCCAGCATTCAATTTCAACAGAGAATTCACTATCTGAATTCTCGCATATTAAAATCGGTGGTAAGATAGAATATCTCTTTGCACCAAAAAGTCTTAATGAATTAGCATCCCTAATTGAGGATGCATTTAAGGCAAGATTAAAAATTGTTCCAATCGGTGGTGCTTCTAATGTTCTTTTTGGAAACATTCGAAAGAGAGTGATCATTTTGGATAAAAATCTACCACAAGCTTGTGATGTCAATGGCAATGAGGTAGTGGTATCATCAAATTATGAAATATCTAAGTTTATAGATAAAATGAAGGGAGATACACTAGGCGGATTGGAATTTCTTTCTGGTATTCCTGCACATATCGGGGGTGCTGTTAGTATGAATGCTGGTGCTTTTGGTAAAGAGATCTCTAACTATATCCAGTCTGTAGAAGTTATAGATGAAGAAGGAAATATACAGAATTTTCATAGAGATAAATTAAAATTCCGCTATAGAAGATCTTCCATCAAAGGATTTATCACGAAAGTACATTTCATCTTAGAACCAAAACCAAAAGAAGAGATCGAGACAGAAGTAGCTAAGATCATGAAATTAAGGAAATACAAACATCCTTATGATTACCCAAGTTTAGGGAGTACTTTTAAAAATCCTGATGATATGTCTGCCGCTAGTTTGATTGAGGAATGTGGTTTGAAAGGTAAACAACAAGGTGACGCTCAGATTAGTGAAAAGCATGCAAATTTCATTGTAAATAAGGGAAATGCTACATTTGACGATGTTATCTATCTGATAAATTTGATTCAGGCTGAAATTTATAAAAAAAAGAATATATTGCTTAATTTGGAAATTAAGGTTTTGAATTAATGAAAAAAATTAGAACGGGTTCAAGTAGATATATTTTCTATTTCTTTATAAGTATTACACTAATTTTTGGAACTTATAAAGCATTTCATAGCATTTTAACGAAATGGGATATTTTTTCTATAAAAACAGTTAAAATAGACGGTAATATTAATCTAGAGAGAGAATTTTTGGAAAATATCTCAAAGGAATTCTTAAATAAGAATCTCTATTCAATTTCTGAGGATGAAGTTCTACAAAAATATGAAAATATTATCAGAATTAAAGATCTATCAGTTGCAAAAATATTTCCTAACAAATTACATATTGAGATAACTGAAAAATCAGGGAAATTTCTGATAAAAAGCATAGAAGGCGATATTTATACCATAACAAAGGATTATGAAATTCTAGATGACAACTTTAATATATCAGAAGATTTACCTGTAATCTCGACTGCTATTTCATCCGATAGTATTAGAATAGGTGATACAATAAAAAATAAACGTATTGATGAGATTTTTTCTCTTGCTAATCGCATTGAGAATATTAACCCAGAATTTGCGAAAAATGTATCTGAATATTTTTTTAATGACGATGTTATTTATATTGTGGAAGTGAA
The DNA here is from genome assembly GCA_001577185.1 of Cloacimonetes bacterium TCS62. Classification (GTDB taxonomy): domain Bacteria; phylum Cloacimonadota; class Cloacimonadia; order Cloacimonadales; family TCS61; genus TCS61. Next base: position 22,399 of record LSCM01000004.1, read on the forward strand.
TACTGGATATCAAATCGTATTAGGAGAAAACAATCTAGAGCAAAAATTAAAAAGATACGATATAATCGAACAAAACAGAACTTTTCAGAGAAGTTCAATCATAGATTTACGATATGAAGATCAACTTGTCATTCGAACGGAGGATTCATGAAGGTAGGAAATATCATTACAGCCATAGATATAGGAACGACAAAAATCTGTGTGATCATAGCTCAAAAAAATGAAGATAGTTTACTTGAGGTTAGAGGAATTGGTACAAGTAAATCAGATGGTCTTTTTAATGGAGTAGTCGTAGACATAATGAAATCTTCTAAATCTATCCATGAAGCTATTCATGAAGCTGAGCTCATGGCAGATCTAAAAGCAAAAAACATCTATTTTGGAATTGCTGGTGATCACATTAAAAGCCAGAATACTTTAGGAAGGATATCTCTTACTTCCGGGACTCATCCTTGCGAGATAACTCAAGTTCATATTGATGATGCTATCACAAATTCGAAAAATAATGTAAAATTACAGCAAGGAAATGAACGTTTAGAAATAATTCATGCTATACCACAGTATTTTAAGATCGATGATATGAAAGGTATTATGAATCCTCTAAATATGAGTGGATTTAATCTGTCTGTCTATGTTCATATAGTTATGGCGGATGGTAATGCTTTAAAAAATATTGCGAAATGTATTGAAATAACAGGATATAAAGTTCAGAAAATTTTTGTAGAACCGATTGCATCCTCAAATTCAGTGTTAAACGAAGTAGAACGTGAACTTGGTTCAATTATTATCGATATTGGAGGAGGTACTACTGACATTGCGGTTTTTTATAAGAATAGTATTCGCTTTAGCGCTGTCTTGCCATTAGGTGGTACAAATATAACTAATGACATTGCTGTGGGTCTGCATACATCTCCTCAGAATTCAGAGGAGATTAAAATCAATAAAGGCTCAACTCTTGCTTCCTCGATTCCAAAAGATAAATATATCGAAATTGAGGGTATAGCTGGTCGTAGTAACAAAAAGAAAAAGTTAAGATATATTTCTGAGATCATAGAAGCAAGAATGAGAGAAATTTTCGAAGGTTCCTATAATCTTTTGGATGACCAATATGATCTTTCAAGTATAACAGCTGGGCTTACACTTACAGGAGGTGCATCTCTTCTAAAAGGAAGTGAAAAACTGGCAGAGAAAATTTTTAATATGTCAACTAAAATCGGTTACCCTTATTTAAATAACTTAGCTGGTCCCACAGAAAGATTAGAAAACCCAAAATTCGCAACAGCTGTAGGAATTTTGTATCAAGCATTTAAAGAGCAATCTGAGAAAGAATCTAAAATAATCAACTATAAGACAGCGGATCCAATCATGAATTTTTTTAAGAAAGTCTCTGAATTCTTCAAAGATTTTGTTTGATAAAATTTCTAAGTTTGATTAATTAGTAAGCTGAAGGAGAAAATATGTTAGAACTTGATCTAAATCAGGATGAAGTGCAATATGGAACAAATATAAAATTAATCGGTGTTGGTGGAGCCGGTGGCAATGCCATAGATTCTATGATTGATAACAATTTGAAGGGGGTTGAGTTCATTACTGCAAATACAAACATTATGGATTTGAAAAGATCAAAATCTAAGATCACATTACAACTCGGGAAAAAACTTACAAAAGGGTTAGGAGCCGGTGCAAACCCAGAAATAGGTAAACAAGCTGCTGAAGAATCGAGTGAAGATATTAAAAATTATATTCAAGACGCAGATATGTTGTTTATCGCAGCTGGTATGGGTGGAGGAACTGGAACCGGAGCTTCACCAATAATCGCAGCGTTAGCAAAAGAGATGAATATTTTAACTATAGGTATAGTAAACACACCTTTTAAAAGTGAAGGTAAAAAAAGAATGAAAAATGCCCTTTTCGGAGTGGAAGAATTAAAGAAAAATGTTGATACACTTTTAGTAGTTCCCAATGAAAAGTTAATTGATGTATCGGATGATATGACTTTTTTGAATGCATTCCAAAAAGCTAATGATATACTCTATGGTGCTGTCAAAGGGATTACTGACATAATTCATCATAGTGGATATATCAATGTAGATTTTGCAGATATTCAAGCAATAATGAAAAATAAGGGTTCTGCTTTGATGGGAATTGGTATCGGGGAAGGTGAAGATCGTGCTGCAGATGCTGTAAAAAAAGCAATGAATAATCCACTTCTAGATAATGTCCATATCGAGAACGCTCAAGGTGTGATGATCAACATTACCACCTCATCTGACTTCAAAATGAGCGAATTCAATACAATAACTAACTTGGTTATAGACAAAACGGGAGATAATGGAGATATAATTTATGGCATTGTTATTGATGATGAGCTTGAAAATAAAATAAAAGTAACACTTATTGCTACGGGATTGGATTCACCTAAAACAATAGATTTCCCAACTGAAAGGGAAGTTGCAGATGGAATGAATGAGGATAATGAAGAAGAAGATATTTCTGCCACACTTGATAGAATACGTAACCAAGATAGCATTAGGATCAATAAAAATTCCTCTAGAAATCCACAACATTCACGAGATTCCCAAATGGAAATTCCAGCTTTTCTAAGAAAATTTTCCAATTAAACATTAATATTCCCTTTGTATAGTTTACTAGATCATGTTATCAAGACGGAGGTTCAGTGACATATTTGGAAAACTATAAATTATTAAAAGAAAAGTTTGATATTGCTAAAAAAGAGACCAATATTGAAAATTTGAACCTTCAGATCAGGAATTTACAATTTGAATCATTCAAAGCTAATATATTACCCGGAGAAGATGAATATTACTGTAATGAACACAACTATACATTTAAAAAATCATTTGATTTCTTAAATATCAAGAAATCTGAGAATATCGACAAACTTCTCAAAGAAAAAGATTCCAAAATAAAGGAAAATATAAAATTCAATTATAGTATATTTGAGCATAAAAAATATAATTCCAAAAAAGAAAGTAAATCTAATGGATGTATTATTCTTTTTCATGGATTTAATGAAAAAGATTGGTCGAAATACTTACCGTGGGCAAAAAGATTAGCAGAATCTACCGAGAAAAAGATCATCCTCTTCCCTATTGCTTTCCATATGAATCGCGCTCCACAAAATTGGAGTGATCCCAAACGCATGATTAAAGTTAATAAAGAAAGAAAGAAATTATTCCCAAATCTATCTAATAGCTCTTTTGCGAATGCCGCGATCAGCACAAGATTACAGCATCTACCTCAACGCTTTCTATGGTCGGGTTTACAAAGTTATTATGATATAATTCAGCTTGTTAATGAAATCAGAACAGGTGTTCATCCAATAATAAGAAAAGATGAATCGATCGATTTTTTTTCATACTCAATTGGTTCATTCCTGTCTTTGTTGCTTATAATGGCAAATCCTTATAACTATTTTTCTAAAACTAAACTATTTAATTTTTGTGGTGGTCCAACCTTAAATAGGATCTCAGCAGCTTCTAAATATATTTTAGATAGTGAAGCTAATATTTCAGTTTATTCTTTTTTTATAGAGCATCTGGATAATGAGTTAAGAAAGGATAAAAGACTTGCGCATTATTTTAGTAAATTACATCCTATAGGAAAATATTTTAAATGTATGTTAGATTTTCATAAGATGAAAAATTTTCGAGAAAAAAGACTGAGTGAATTAAACAAAAAGATATTTTCAATTGCATTAAGAAAAGATAAAATTATACCACCAGCTGAAGTTTATAATACGCTAAAAGGTTCAAGTCGCAACACTCATACTAAGCTTAAGATATTAGATTTCAAATATAAATACGATCATGTTGTCCCTTTTCCAAATTCTACTAAATTTGAAAAGAAGGTTGATAAAGCTTTTAACAAAGTTTTCAAATATGCCACGAAACATCTTAAATAAATGGTTTTCAGAAATTTATCCTCAAGCGAATATAACAAATTACTTGAATTATGGCAAACTGCTGGATTATCTCATAAGCCAGACGGTAGAGATTCAAAAAAAATATTTTAAAACAATTATCATTGAAAACTAATCGAATATTTGTAGCTGAATTTGCCGGTAGGCTTATTGGTGCTGTTATTGTAAGTCATAATTATAGAAAAGGTTGGATAAATCGGTTAGCAGTTAGACCAAACTTTAGAAATAAAGGCATAGCAAAAGAATTAGTTAAATACTCAGAAAAATGGCTGAGAAATGAAGGAATTCAAATAATAGCTTGCTTGATAGAAAATTGGAATAACATCTCTATGGAACTATTTCAGGATCTTGAATATGAAAAACATAATGATATAAAATACTTTACGAAAAGAGATGGACCTCAAATTTGATTTTATAAACATAATAAACATTGGGAGGATAATTTGGCTCAAATAGTAATTTCCTTAGCGGAAATCATAGATATCTTGGTTATAAAAGGATATGTTCCTGATGTAATAAGTAATATCCAACCTATAGAAAATGGAATTTCTTTTGATGCAAAAAAAGGTATAACTGTACGAGCATTCGTCCAATTCCAAGAATTTGACAAAGGATTGCTCAAACTAAAATTAGAAACAAACTGGCTTGCTGATAAATTACTGCGATTGAAAACGATCTCTGATGGGAAATATATTCTTTTTGAACATCCGAATTTATTGATCTATGCTCAAAAATTCTTAGAAGATCATCTTAAGATCCCAAAGATCGAAAGTATTTCAATAAACAACGGTAAGATAAAGATCAAAACGTTTAATATGAGTTAATTATTATTTAAAATACTATGTTGCAAGGAAAGGAATTATGAAAAAAATCAAATTATTCACAGCATTTGTTTTAATTAGTTTGAGCTTGTTTTGTACTCCAAAAAATAGTGCTTACAAAACAACAAACTCCGGATTACAATATAGAATCTTAGTTAAAACTGAAGGTCAAATGCCCGAAAAAGGAGAACGTGTAAAGGTGCATTACACTGGCAAATTAGAAGATGGAACCAAGTTTGACAGTTCTCTGGATAGAGGGGAAGCATTCACTTTTGAACTTGGAGCTGGAAGAGTTATCAAAGGTTGGGATGAAGGAATCGCCTTATTGCATAAAGGTGAAAAAGCCACATTCATCATTCCACCGGAACTCGGGTACGGAAGTAGAAATATGGGCTCGATCCCTCCTAATTCTACTCTTATATTCGATGTTGAACTAGTCGATATACTTCCCGCAATTAAAATTGAACCATACAATATAAAAGGGAAAACCCGGATCAAATTGGATAGCGGATTACAGTATTACCTGATTTCGGAAGGAGCTGGGCTGAAAGCGGAAGCAGGCGATAATGTTGTTGTTCACTATACCGGTTTTTTTGAAGATGGGAAAATTTTCGATTCGTCCATAAAAAGAGGTGAACCATTTAAATTTCAATTGGGAATGGGACGCGTTATCAAAGGCTGGGACGAAGGAGTTGCCCTGATGAAAGAAGGAGATAAAATTCGCTTTTTAATTCCTTATCAACTTGCTTATGGAGAAAAAGGCTACCCCGGTGCTATTCCACCAAAATCCAATTTAACCTTCGATGTCGAATTGATCGAAGTGATAAAATAGAATTCTGCTGAAATGGGCAATAAAACTACTCCGATAAAGATCTTATTTATC
>LSCM01000040.1 GCA_001577185.1 Cloacimonetes bacterium TCS62
TTGTCAAAATATTCTACAAAATAAGGAGTCAAATTGCGTCCAATAGAAAGAAAAAAATGAATGCTAATAATTTCTTAATTGTCTACTGAGCTCATAGAAAGTAACTGCCGCACACACCCCTACATTCAACGAGTTCTTCCAACCAAAGAGCGGAATCTGAATTATCTCATCAACTAATCCCAATGTTCGCTTAGGGATACCTAACGCTTCATTACCAAAGATAAAAGTAACCTTGCTATTAAACTCTGTTTTTGATAGAACTTTGGCATTTTTTGTAGTCTCTAAAGCATATATTTTATTCTTTTCATTTTTTAATTGAATTATCAGCTTCTCTAATGATTTATTTTGTTCCCAAATTATATGATTCTCGGTTCCCATCGCTGTTTTCTTAACTTTAGGATGATCAGGATTTGGAGTATAACCACAAAAATATATTTTAGATATACCAAAACACTCGGCAGAACGTATTATTGAACCTACATTAAATGCAGAGCGTAAGTTGTTTAAAATTATTGATACGGGTATTTTTTCCCTATTATTAGTTTCACCGTCTTTTTTATAGATAACAATATCTTTATCCTGCTTATCTCTACCAAATTTCTGTTCCAATGGAACTGCAAACGATAAAAAATCACGAAGAGTCAATTCATCGATCTGCTTGATAATAGCTTTATTCATATATTTTAAGCATTTGTTAAGCTCAAATAACAAACTCATTCTTTGAGTAACATTTTCCCAGTTACTTTCTATATTTGTGATAAAATCTAATATCTTTTTTTCTTGCTTTTGCTTAGAAAAACTCAAAAACTTTGTTTTAGAAAATTTCATAATTTGGCTTTAACTCTACCTTCTTAATTCAATTGAGCATTTAAGTAACTTAAAATAGTAATTGAGCTAGAGTCAAATAATTTATGAACATTACTCAATATAACTTCAAATAATTCTGGAAATATAGAAAACTTGCAAATAAATGGTTATGCTAAATGTTTGACAAAAATTAAAAAAATATTAGAATAATTGTTGTGGAGGATCGATGGAATATAGAAGAAAAGTGTTCGGGTATGAATGTGATCTATATGGTCATCTTAATAATGCAAATTACCTACATTTGTTCGAAGAAGCACGTGCAGATGCATTGGATAAGATGGGGCTATCCGTGAGAAAATTAAACGATCTGGGTTTTCATATTTACATTACAAATTTAGAGCTGACATATAAAAAAGGTATCCCGGTAGAAGAAAATATTATCATCAAATCAAAGATCGTAACTGCTAATAGAGTCTCATCTATTTGGAGGCAGGAAATTTATGACAATAGTTATGAATTATGTAGTACAATAAAAGTTAAAGGGGTCTTTGTTAAAGATGGGAAACCATATAGAATTAGTAAAGAGCTATTTAATCAATTCCAAGAATTTATAGAATAATCATTCTAAACAAGTAGAATTGAAGCTAGTCCTAAAAATGAAGCAAAACCACCAATATCTGTTAGCATTGTTATCACAACACTAGAAGCTAAAGCTGGATCTATTTTCAGTGTTTTCATAATAACTGGTATAAGAGAGCCGACCAAACCAGCAATGAACATGTTACAAACCATGGATATTCCGAGAACCGCTCCCAAGAGAATATCCCCTTTCAAAATATAAGCAATAAGCATTGCAGTTGAGCCGATTAGAAATCCATTGATTAAACCTACTGAAATTTCCTTCAATATTGCTTTGAAAGTATTCTGAATAGTAAGTTCTCCCAAGGCAATTCCTCTTGTGATCACAGTTAAAGTTTGCGTACCTGAATTACCACCTAATCCAGCTACAATAGGCATTAGCACGGCTAAGAAGGAAAGTTTAGCGATCGTTACTTCAAAAATTCCCACAACTGACGAGACTAATAAAGCTGTGAACAAATTTAGAGTAAGCCAAGGCAATCGTTTCTTCACTGAACTCAAGGGGTGAGTAAAGACTCTATCTTCATTCTCTAAACCCACCATTTTATAAGCATCTTCTGATGCTTCTTCATCAATCACATCAATAATATCATCAACAGTGATCCTTCCTAATAAATGGTTATCATCATCAATTACAGGGAGTATATACATATCATATTTTCTAAATAGATTTGCCACTTCCTCTTGATCCTCGTTTACATTAACGCTAATGATATCTTCTTCGATCATATCTATTGCTTTGAAATTTTTGGAAACCAACAATAATCTAATAGCCTCCAGCAAGCCTATAAATTTGTTATCTTTATCTACCACACAAACATAATGAATTTTCTCAACTTCACTGGATTCATTACGAATAATCTCAATTATCTCATCTCTTTTTGCATCTCTGTCAACCGCAATTACTTCGGTTTGCATTAAACCACCAGCGGTTTCTTCATCATATTTTAATAATTGCGTAATTTCACTAAGATCTTCTTTGTCTAACTTATTTGTGATCTCTTTAACTATTTCAAATTCTAACTCAGAGATTATATCAGTCGCTTCATCAGATTCCATCTCATCCAAAATACTTGCTAGTTTCTGGGATTGAAGAGAATTGATAATGTTTTCTCTAACATCATCAAAAAGCTCATGTAGTACATCTGCTGAATTATCGATGTTCAGTAATTCAAAAGTGGATAATTGATGCTCTTTAGGTAAGTTATTAATTATTTCTGAAATATCACCCGGATGTAGTTCATTAATTTCTTCTCTTACTTCAGAACTTCTATTACTATCAAGTAACTCAAGTATTCTCTTAATATTTTCTTCACTCATAACAACTCCATCAAATTCCAGATTAAATATTATAAACTTAAGAAAAAAAGATACAAATATTTTGTCTACAAATAAAAAATAGAAACACTTTTTTTAATTACTAGCAATTTTAGCTAAAAAAATAGCCCCAAAATTGGGGCTTTTAATATTTTTTTTAAAGTTTTACTTTTTATTTTCTTTTTCAGTTTCTTTTTCTGTTTTTTCTTTTTGAGTAAATTCTATGATTGCCATTGGAGCTCTATCACCCTTGCGATAACCGTTTTTTAGAACACGAGTATAACCACCTTCGATTTCTTTAAATCGTGGTGATATATCATCAAACAATCTCTTTACGATACTTCTATCCTGTAAAACCTTATAAGCTAATTTTCTATGATGATTTGAGCCTTTTTTCCCATAAGTTATCATTCTTTCGACTAAACTCCGCATTTCTTTAGCTTTTGCTTGAGTTGTATTTATTCTTTCATGTTCGATTAGAGAAATTACAAGATTCCGCAACATCAGTTTACGATGAGCTTTTTCCCTACCAAATTTTCTTCCTTTTACTCTATGTCTCATAAAATTCGTCCTTATTTTTTGATAATAACTTTATTTTTTGCTTCTTCTATTTTGTCTCTAATACCTTGTACGTTCATACCTAAAGATAGATCATATTTAGATAATAGTTCTTTGATCTCCTCTAAAGATTTCTTTCCAAAATTACGATATTTCAACATCTCATTATCTGTTTTTTCTACAAGTTCACCGATCTTTTCAATCTTAGCAGCTGCCAAACAGTTACTACAACGAACTGATAATTCTAGTTCATGAACGTTACTATCAATGATCTTTTCGAGATTCTCCAGTTCGGGATCCATCTCAACTTCTTCAATATATTCCGGTTCAGTTTCAAATAGTACAACCTTATCATACAGATCGCGTAAGATCTTTGCTGAAAGATATAAAGCATCTTTTGGATCGAGGCTACCATCTGTAGTTAGCTCGATAATTAGTTTATCATAATCGATTTTATCACCAACTCTTTGATTCTCTGTAGCAAATTTCACAGATTTAACCGGTGAATAGATGGAATCGATAGGAATAACTCCTACAGGTTTGTCATCCATATCATGAGTTTCAGCAGCTTCATAGCCTCTTCCGATACCAACCCATATTTCCATTCTAAATTCTACATCTTCTGTCATCTCTAATAATACTAGATCCTTATTCATAACACTAACTTCTTCAGTATCTTGTATCTCTGCAGCTGTAACTTCTCCCAAACCTTTGTGTTCTAGTATAAGTTTTTTTTCTTCGATAGATTCTGTTTTAATCACTATTTGTTTCAATCTTAAGATAAGATCTATAAAATCAGAACTAGATCCGGGAATAGGTGTAAATTCATGGTGTAAACCTTCTATTTTTACAAAACGCACTGCACAACCTTGAATAGATGATAACAACACCCTTCTCATGGTATTACCAATTGTGGTTGCAAATCCAGGTTCAAGAGGTCCTATCTCAAATTTTCCGAACGTTGGACTAAAACTATCTTCTTCTACCTGAACTTTTTCCGGTAATTGTAAAGGTTCTATGAATTTCATATTTCTTTCTCCTATTTACTACTTGGAATAATACTCAACAATGAGTCTTTCATCAACATCGAGTTGAATTTGTTCACGAGTTGGTATACTTAATATTTTCCCTATGAATTTATCTTTATCTACTTCAAACCATTCCGTACTATCAACTTCAGTTGAAGCTTCTATAGCTTCCTGAATTAAGACCATTTGTCTTTTATTCTCTTTAATTTCAATTTCATCTTCTGGCTTTACTAAAAAGGATGGGATATCCACTTTTTTACCATTAACCTTGATATGTCCGTGACGTACTAGTTGCCTAGCAGATTTTCTAGATGGAGCAAATCCCATTTTGTAAACAACATTATCAAGTCTTGTCTCCAAGAATTGCAATAGATTTACACCAGTAACTCCAGATTTCTTAGCTGCCATTTTAAAATATTTTCTAAATTGCTTTTCTAAAATTCCGTAGATTCGACGTACTTTTTGTTTCTCACGAAGGTGTAGGCCATAATCACTCATTCTCCTGCGATAACGATTTCCACTACCATGTTCTCCAGGGATATATGCCCGTCTTTCCATCGCACACTTATCGGAATTACAGCGAGCTCCCTTTAGAAATAGTTTTGTACCTTCTCTTCTACATAATTTACATGATGGTCCTGTATATCTTGCCATAATTTATTCCTCTATATTCTTCTAGCTTTTCTTGGTCTACAACCATTATGTGGTAATGGTGTTGTATCTTCTATCATAGTTATTTCAAGTCCGTTGGAATGTAAAGAGCGGATAGCAGATTCACGTCCACCACCAGGTCCTTTAACTTTAACTTGTACTTTGTTAATTCCCATTTCAAGAGCAGATTTAGCAACTTCTTCAGCTGCAAGTTGAGCTGCAAAAGGTGTACTTTTCTTAGAACCTTTATAACCAATTTTCCCTCCACTGGACCAAGTTAATATATTTCCAGCTTTATCAGAAATGGATATTACAGTATTATTGAAACTAGAATGAATATTAGCAACTGCTTCATTAAACGATACACGAACTTTTTTCTTTTTAATTCGTGCTCTTTTCTTATTTTTCAAACTTCTTCTTACTTTCTTCTTTGCCACTATTTACTCCTCTACTTTCGACGACGTCCACGTCTAGTTTTTGCGTTTGTATGGGTTCTTTGACCACGTACTGGTAATCCTCTCTTATGCCTATTACCACGGTAGCACCCAATTTCCATTAGACGTTTAACATCTAGTGTTCTTTGTGTTCTAAGTTCACCTTCAACGACATAATCGTTTTGTATGATCTCTCTCAACATTTTTTCATCTTTTGTACTAAGATCTTGAACTTGCGTATCTTCGTCGATACCTGCTTGGTTCAGTATTCTTTGTGCTAAAGATTTTCCGATCCCATAAATATATGTGAGACCAATAACAATTCTTTTCTTTTTAGGTAGATCTACTCCTGCTATATGTGCCAATTCAGCCTCCTATATTAACCTTGGCGTTGTTTATGTTTTGGGCTAGAAGAGCAAATTACTCTGATAACACCCTTACGCTTTATTATCTTACAATCTTTACATATTTTTTTAACTGATGCTCGAACTTTCATCATTATCTCCTATTTATACCGGTAAACAATTCTACCTCTATTTAGATCATAAGGAGATAGTTCAACTTTTACTTTATCTCCTGGTAGAATTCTAATGTAATGCATTCTCATTTTTCCAGAACTATGAGCAAGTATCTCATGCCCGTTTTCTAGTTGCACTTTAAATTTCATATTAGGTAACGCCTCTGTTACTTCACCTTCTACTTCAATTACGCCTTCTTTTGCCATAATGTTCTCTTCTTTTTTCCTTAATAAACCGTTAATATTTCCGGCTCATTTTTCGTTATTAATATTGTTCTCTCAAAATGTGCAGATAAAGAATTATCTGCGGAGAAAAATTCCCAGCCCTTTTCGATTACTTGGTTAGTTCCAACATTCACCATTGGTTCAATAGCTAAAGTCATGCCTTCACTCAATCTTGGACCTTTTCCTTTATTGCCAATATTGGGTATAATAGGATCTTCATGCAAATGCCTACCAATGCCATGACCAGTTAGATTATCTGCTACATGATATCCTACAGATTGTACATAAGATCCTATAGCATGCGAGATATCACCAACTCTAGCACCATCTCTTGCTTGTGCTATTCCTCTGTCAAGTGCTTCTTTTGTAACCTGCATTAATTCATGAGTTTGTGTAGATACTTGCCCAACTTTATAAGTTCTGGCAGCATCACCATAGAAACCATCTTTGTAAACACCTACATCAATTCCTATGATATCACCTGTTTTTAGTTCATCTTTTTTAGACGGGATTCCATGAACTATACATGAATTAAGCGAAGCACAAATTGCCGCGGGAAAAGGTGGGAGTCCAGCAACATTATAACCCTTAAAAGCTGGTTTACCACCCTCCGAATGAATTAGCTCATCAGCAAACTGGTCTATCTGATGAGTACTAATCCCAGGTTTAATAAAATCTTCTAATTCTCTTAGCAGTAGAGCAACAATGCGATTACTCTCTCGCATTTTTTTTATTTCATCTTTATTTTTAATTGAAATCATATCTACCACTATTTATATATATTTAGCATTAATAACCAACAATTTATCTCTTTCTTCCTCTAAGTTTACCCTTCTTCATAAATCCTTCATAGTGTCTCATCACAAGACTAGACTCAATTTGTTGCAGAGTATCAAGAGCTACACCAACAATAATAATAAGCCCGGTTCCACCAAAATAGAATGGAAGATTTGCCCATTTTTGCATAAATTGAGGTAATACAGCAACAAATGCAAAGAATGCTGCGCCAGGTAATGTAATTCTTGTTAAAACACTATTTATGTAATCAGATGTACGTTTCCCAGGTTTTCTTCCAGGAATAAAACCACCATATTTTTTCATATTTTCTGCCATCTCTATTGGGTTCAGAACCATTGCAGTATAAAAATATGCAAAGAAAATAATTAAACCAACATAGAGTACAGTATATAAAAATGCACCCGGAGATAGCATCTGAACTAGTCCGTTCATAAAATCACTACCTTCAAAAAAAGTAGCGATAGTTCTAGGAAACATCAATATAGCCTGTGCGAAAATAATTGGTATTACTCCAGCAGTATTCACTTTTAATGGAATATGAGTACTCTGACCACCATAAACCTTTCTTCCCACGATTCTTTTGGCATATTGAACTGGTATTTTACGAATTCCCTCTGTTACTAAAACAACCGACGCAGTTACTAAAACCATCACAATTAGAACTAAAACTACTGTAAAAATGCTTAGAGCTCCAGCTTGTACCATCTGCCCCATCTGAATAAAGCCTTTTGGGTATCTAGCAATGATACCTGCAAATATAATCAGAGAAATACCATTTCCGATACCATTTTCTGTTATCTGTTCTCCTAACCACATTATGAAAATCACACCAGTTGTCATAGTGATAACGCTAGTAAAGATAAAGAGAAAACCGGGATTTTTAACTGCTCCTTCAATAGATCTGAGGAACATTGTAATACCAATGGCATTGAAAGCTGCAACTACAACTGTACCATATCTGGTATATTGGGCAATTTTCTTCTGACCTTCTGCACCTTCTTTCTTTAATCTTTCAAAGAACGGAATTACTCCACCCAACAACTGAATAACGATCGAAGTTGTAATATAGGGCATAATTCCCAATGCAAAAACAGAAGCTCTTCCAAGATTACCTCCAACAAACAGGTCAAACATTCCAAATAGATTTCCTCCACCTTTTGTGGCACTACCCATGAATTGCTCAATTGCAGTTGAATTTATCCCAGGTATTGGGATAAAACTACCCAAACGATAGATAATCAAAATTAGTGCGGTAAATAACACTTTTTTCTTTAGTTCAGGTATTTTGAAAATATTACTTATGCTTTGTAACACTTAGATTACCTCCGCTTTTCCGCCTTTCTTTTCAATTATCTCTTTTGCGGTCTTTGAAAAAGAATTCGCTTTAACTTTTAATTTTTTATCAAATTTTTCTGCCCCTTTTGCTAATATTTTCACCGGAGCAGATTCTTTTGCTCTTAATTTTCTAATAAGGCTATTATCTTCCAACATCTTAATATCGACTTCATCCACATCAAGATTTTGCAAAGTTTCTAAATTAACCAATCTATTTTGTTTTTTATTCTTATTTCGGAATCCTCTTTTAGGAAGACGTCTTTGGAGCGGCATCTGACCACCTTCAAACCATAAAGG
>LSCM01000041.1 GCA_001577185.1 Cloacimonetes bacterium TCS62
TGGAAAAATCGCACTGATTTTAGGTTAAATAAATTTACTATTTTGGTTCAAAACCATTTAATAATTGATGAAAAAGGTCTGATCAGTGATAGTTATGACACTATAGAATCTTATCCAAAATACAGAATGCAGAATTCGCTAGAATTTAGTTTAAATTTGGAGAATCACAATAAGATAATATTGGGATTACAACATACTTACATCTCAAGATTCAAATATGATCAAGATACTATTCCCAAAAGAGATTTTTCCAACCTTGATGCATTTTTATCCTTTCAGATATCTAAACTGTTTAAGATAAGTGCTAATGCGATCAATCTTACGAATTCAGAAAGACCCTTTACTTATCCTTCTTCCGAAAAAATACCAGGAACACATTTTAATTTTAAGGTTCATTGGATCTTTGTTAATTAGGAGTTATGAATGAAATTTGAAATAATTTTAAACTTTATTTTATTACTGATCTGTAGTATCGCTTTAAGCTTAATTGTAGGCATGATACTAGATTTAAGCATCTTTAATGTACATGGATTTGGTTTCCAGTATGTCATGTTCGCAGTTCTAGGAAGTTTCGTATATCTTTCTTATAAGTTTTTACGTTATCTGGATACTTTAATGATCGTGGTTGGTATTTCTGGGATCTTTACTTTTTTTTTAAAAGATACAACGTTGTTATCGCAAATGGGTGGCTTTATACAACTTTATTTTTATATCTTCTTCCTGTTTTTGATTTTTTCTCTTGCTCTCTTATGGTTCAACAAGATCAATTATTTACGCAGCTTAATATTTGGCATCATAGCATCATTAGGTTATACAGTTTTACATTTGATCATTCATCTATTAATTAAAAGAGAAATCCTTGCTGCACATATATCGCAATATTTTGTAAATGCATTTGTGATCATGATAACTATAGGAGCAAGTTTCAGTTTGGTTGATTTTATAATGATCAAGATCAAGAAAAAATTCTTAGATGTACCAGATAAAATTATTATGGATAAAAGTGATGAGCCAGATGATCAAAAAAAATGATCAATAGATTTATTTCCTCTTATCATTATATCTGATAATAGATCTGAAGAAAACTTAATACTCAAAAATACTACCACCCACAAACTCACGTAAAATAGAATTCGAGGGAATTAGCTCATTCTGTATATTATAGATATGATCAAGTATTCTCATCAATCTTTGCGCTTCAGTATATGTTTCTGAAAAATTTGTAATACTTTTTAATAGTGGCATCAGGAACTTTTTTAGAACACCCAGTTCATACGTTAGGCTGCTGTTTAACATGAAATCAGCGTTCTCTTGATAGGGAAATATATATTTGTCTTCTCCTTCTCGAACAGAGTCCCACATACCAAGTGTATATTCTGGTTGATGTCCACGGAATTTATAATCGCGAACCATTCTTCGGAATTTCCTGGAATCAGTAGTCATTATGCGATTATGTGAATCTATATTCAGATTGTTTAATGCGCTCACATAGATCTTGATTTTTTGATTAAAAGGAATCGAAGGTGTTAATTTGTCGTTCAGTCCGTGAATACCTTCCATTATTATTATTTCATTTTCACCTAATCGGAATTTTCTGTAGCTCTTCTCTCGCTTCCCAGAGATGAAATTGTATTTAGGAATTTTAATTTCTTTGCCAGACATAAGTGCTTTGAGATCAGAATTTAATAGCTCTAGATCCAGCGCTTCTATATTTTCATAATCATAATCTCCATTGATTTTTTTGGGAGTTTTTTTTCTCGGAAGAAAATAATCATCCATACTTATTATCTTAGGAAGAACTCCATTTACTTGTAATTGGATAGACAATCTCTTTGCAAATGTTGTTTTACCAGAAGAAGAAGGACCGGCTACTAGGATCAATTTGATTTTATCTTCCTGAGTGATCTCTTTTGCAATGTTAACTATCTTCTTTTCATGGAGAGCCTCTTCTATTTGAATCAAATTCTTTATATGATAATTTTTAATTGCTTTGTTCAGTGCGCTAACATTATGTAATTTTAGGATATTCAGCCATTTATCATGTTCTTGGTGGGTAGAAAATAGTTTTCGAGGAAACTGTCTTTTATCATCGATAACATTTGTATCTTTTTGAGCAAAACGCAAAATTAGACCAGGTGCGTGATACTGGATTTGGATCGGTTTCATTTGGGATGTATTGAACGCTAATTGATTTACAAAGTAATCGTAATATTCTTCACATTGGAAAAAACTCATTGTTTCGTATTGTATGTTTTTGAGTATATCCTTTCTGTTAAATCTACGAGCGATCTTATAGGCCTCTTGGGCTTCTAATTCGTGTTTGATAATTGGTCTAGCAGATTTTACAATATTCTCAAACTCTTCTTTTAATCTTTTTACTTCTTCTTCGGTAAAATTATAATTGATGATCTCAACATATACTCCGTCTCCAATTGAATGTTCGATAACTAGTTCATCTTTAGGAAATATTTTATGAAATGCATAACATAAAATAAATATAGATGTATCTTTATAAATTCTGTAACCATCAATTGAGTCGATATTAACAAGCTCAAGTTTTGTATCTTGATCTAAGTTCTTATCAAGGGCAACATATTCATTGTTTACTTTCACTGCAATGGTTTTTGTAAAATCTACGTTGCTACTTTTTAATATATTTTCTACCGTTTCTTCTTCGGAATTAACAGTTCTAAGTAACTTCTCATTTTGAATTATTTCTATTTTGTTCAATC
The DNA here is from genome assembly GCA_001577185.1 of Cloacimonetes bacterium TCS62. Lineage (GTDB taxonomy): Bacteria > Cloacimonadota > Cloacimonadia > Cloacimonadales > TCS61 > TCS61. The sequence continues at coordinate 2,733 of LSCM01000041.1, forward strand.
TAACCTCCTGTTTTATGAATTTTAATAAAATTATTAACTGATTTAATAGTCAAGCATAATAATTCCTAAGCTATATGGCCTTTTCAAGATTTCTTTCAAATTTTATTGACGTAATAAACACTCAAATAAATTGCGCCTCATGGAGGTAAAATATGATAAACAAAATAAGAAGAGAATTAAAAAATTATCTAGGTATAATGTTTGGTGCCATCATATTTGCAATAGCATATTCTTGGTTCTTAGTACCTTATAAAATTATACCCGGTGGTGTTGGTGGTCTCGGACAGATATTTTTCCATATGCTAAATATTCCAATTGGCGTATCGATGCTGCTCTTAAACATTCCTTTATTCATTCTAAGCTTTATTTTCTTAGGGAAAAGGTTCGGTCTTGGTTCATTATTTGGAATGTTTGCAACTTCTTTTTTTGCTGATCTATTTAGCTTTACTTCCTTACATAAGTTGGGAATAATTAAGAACCTTGCTCCCTATACTTTTCATATTAATGATAAAACAATATATGCTATGCTCGCTCCAAAAGATATATATCTTTCGGCCATAGCCGGTTCTGTATTGCTTGGTCTTGGTCTCGGATTGATCTTTAGATTTAGAGGATCTACAGGTGGGACAGATATTCCAGTGGCATTCCTCAAGCAAAAATCTGGGATCTCAATTGGTACTGGCTACTGGATTATTGAAACATTGATCATTCTCACTATCGGAATCGTTTTCAAAGATTTAAAATTAGTTATCTGGGGTTATGTAAATTTATTTATCTCCACAAAAATCACCGATCTTGCCAGTGAAGGATTACCCTATGTGAAAGGGGTTTACGTTATTTCCAAAAAAAATGATGAGATCAGAGAACAAATTTATAATAAAATAAATCGTGGAGTTACTTTCTTCAAAGGAGAAGGTGGCTATACTGGTAAATCATTTAATATTTTGTTCTGTGCAATGAATAGACGACAAGTAGCACTAGCCCGAGAGTTGATCATGGATATAGATCCAAAAGCTTTCGTGTTACTTACTTCCATTAGCGATGTAATGGGTTATGGCTTTAGAAGTAGAAACTTAGACCTCACCAAAAAAGAATAGCGATTCAATAATTAAGGATTTATCCTATTTATCATACGTGGAAAAGGAATGACTTCCCTGATATGTTTTATCCCAGAGATCCACTGTATAAGTCGTTCTAAACCAATACCAAAACCACTGTGTGGAACTGAACCGTACTTTCTTAGATCCAAAAACCACTGATAGTCTTTAAGATCATAACCCTCTCTTTTTATTCTATTCAGGAGAATTTCGTGATCATCTTCACGTTGTGAGCCTCCGATTATTTCACCAAATCCTTCAGGAGCGATTAAATCAGCCCCGAGAACCAAATCAGGATCTTCTTTATCTCTCTTCATATAGAACGATTTGATCTCCTTTGGCCATTTCTCAACAAAAACAGGAACATCAAAGTCTTCTGTTATCATTTCTTCTTCAGCTGCTCCGAAGTCATCGTGATAATCTATGTCAATTCCTTTATCTTTGAGCATCTTTATGACTTCCCTATGGGTCATCCTAATAAAGTGAGCATCTGCCTTTTTTAATTGTTCTACATCTCTTTTCAGTAATTCTAGTTCTTTTTTGTTTCTCTCTATTACTTTTCTAATAACAAAACGAATTAATTCTTCCTGTATATCCATATTTTCTTCATGTTCTACAAAAGCAGCTTCAGCATCCATCATCCAAAATTCTGTAAGATGTTTTCGAGTTTTCGATTTTTCAGCTCTAAAAACTGGACCAAAATCGTAAACCTTTCCTAAACTCATAATTCCAGCCTCCAAATACAATTGACCGGATTGTGATAAAAAAGCTGGTCCTATATCAAAATACGGAACCTCAAAAAGGGTAGTTGTTCCTTCACTTGCATTCGGTGTCAATATGGGTGAATCAAATCTATAAAATCCATTTTCATTCAAATACTCACTAATTGCATGGTAGACCGTGTGTCGAATTTTTAATGCTGCATTTTGAGATGGTGAACGCAGCCAAAGATGTCTATTTGAAAGTAAAAAATCAACTCCATGTTCTTTCTTCCCAATAGGATATTCATCAGCAATATTAATTATATTCAAATCGGTTAATTGAAATTCATATACGTCTTCTTTTTTTGGATGTTTAGTCGGGATTCCAATGATCTCTAGCGATGATTCAATTGTTATTTGTTTAACCTTTTCAAATTTATCTTCTCCCATCTCAGGTTTGAATGCTACTGCTTGTACAATTCCAGATCCATCTCTGAAAATTACAAATCGTAATTTACTACTACCTTTACGATAGTTTTTTACCCAGCCTTTGATCCTAACTTCTTCTCCAATATTATCTCTGATATCTTTTACTTCTATTAGTTTCATAAATTCCTCTAGCTATTTATTAATTTCTTCTACTATCTTTAAGGCAATCTCCAAAGCTCTAGCTCCTGCCTTTCCATCGACTATTGGTTTTGTATCTTCTTCTACTGCTTTGATAAATGATTCCAATTCTATTGTAAGAGAATCCTTCATCTGCTCAGAAGAATCAATATTTTTAATATCAACAACATCCTCAATGTCTATCCCTTCATATTTACCTAGCATGATCTTAGGCATAACTTTATACAATTTCTTAGATTTTTTAACGCACTTTACTTTCTTACTTTGAAAATCTAAAGAAAAATAAGAATCCTTTTGAAAGAAACGTAATTTTCGAGAGCGTTTCAAGGAAATTCTGCTGGAAGTCACATTAGCAACAGCGCCATTCTCAAATTCAATTCTAGCGTTAGCTATATCAATTTTTTTCGTCATAACACTAGAGCCACTAGCAGATATATTTTTCACCTTATTATGAACAAATGATAGTATAAGGTCTATATCATGAATCATAAGCTCAAGAACTACAGGAACATCTGTCCCTCGCGGAGTAAAAGGGGCTATGCGATGACATTCAATAAAAATTGGGTCTTTTATTTTATCTTCAATTTCCAAAACTACCGGATTAAATCTTTCAATATGACCGACTTGAATTTTTAACCCTTTCTCATCTGCTAATTGCACTAATTCTTTTGCTTGCCTTAGTTTTGCGGTAATTGGTTTTTCTATAAATACATGGATCCCATTTTCCAAAGCCTTTTTAGCTAATTCATAATGGGAAATCGTTGTTACTACGATTATTAGAATGTCTATTTCTGCTAATAATTGGTCATAATCCTTATAGACAGCTGTTTTATACTTCTCACCAATTTCATTAGCTCTTTTACTATCTATATCATATAAACCAATAAATTCACAATTCTCATTTTTGCTAAGTATGCGAGTGTGATTTTTCCCAAATTTTCCTACTCCAGCTATACCAACTCTCTGCATGATAACTCCTTGATTTTAAGTCAATTCAAAATCTTTTAGTTGGTATCTCTGTCAAGCAAGAAACCGAGTATAGCCATTTGATCTAGTTGCAATTTTTGCATCTTGCTAAGATTTTTTGTCTGCTAGGGAAAAAGGTAATTATAAATATTAATTTCAATTGAGAGCAAGCAGAATCTATTTCGCTCAATATGTCAATAAATCTAACATTTATCTACTAATCATCTTTGATCAATATTAAGAAATCACCTGCAGACAGATCTTCATCTGACCAGCTCAAGTTATTCTCAGTTAGTAGAGGAGCTATAACTGCAATCTTTTTTTGAGTGGTAAGAAGTTCTAGTTTTTGTGCTGTACCTAGATGTTCTCTACTATGAAAATCTCCGTTATAATGAATGACGCTAAATTTTGGAAAATCATCTAAAGCCATTTTGATCGATTCAGCCATTGTATCATCTTTGATACATTGAGCAGCATAAAAGAGATCGAAATTCATCATCTTACCGGATGGCATTTTACTATGAGCCATATTGGCTTTCATTATATTTACGAATTTTTCTTTATATTCATCATCGATCACTTTGTGGGTATTTGCCACAAATTTTTTTTCATCATCCGGAAGTGAATCTAATGCATTAAGTCCCTCTTTACTAATTTTTGCAGCGTATCTGCGAGGGATATTTGCTGCCAAAACTTGTAATTTCCTATCTTTAGAAAATTCGAGTAAGTTACGATAATCAGTTTCATAATTGGGCCATGGACGTGAATTTTTCAAGAATTCCTTTTCAGTGATCTCATCATGTAAATATTTATTTATGATTTGCTGTACATCTCTCTCAAACATTTCGAATGACACGATCAAATTAGAACGAGATTCATATAATATTTTTAAAAATTCAAATTCCAAGTTATGTATGATCTTATTATCATGGAATTCCCCAAAAAATATTACATCAACATCTAATAATCTTGCAGCCATCTCATTCAAAGTTACTTCTTGCTCGCTGTTTGTATCTATAATTATATATTCTTCTTTTGTGTATAAAAATGATATTATGAAAACAAATACTATTAAAACTAATTTCTTCATAATTTATACCTCATTAATTCATTCTCTTCATTATAACAATTTTCCAAAATTTTATTCAAATAAGTTCTGATAGTTTGAAATCAAAAGTCAAGATAGCAATACAATTTTTTTTCAGGCTTTCAAATTCTACCAAAGCCCTTTTTTAATTGTAAGAGGATCTAATCTGTGTTTTGAACCAAATCCTTCAAAAAAACCATGTTCTCTGATCATATGGATATTTAAAGGAGTCCAAGAAATTTTTATTCCATTCTCAAGATTTTTAAAAGAGATCGATCCTTTTCGATACATCCCACTATGAGCGAAAGGACAGATTATTTTACCTCTAACAGTTTTATATTCAACTTCATATTTATCCTCAATAATGATCGAAGAATCATAACTTTCAAAAGCAGCATCAGTGAACTCCTGTAATCTATCTGCTATTTTTTTAGCATTGATCTGCAACTTTTCGAGTTCATTTCTATCACAATTAATTATATCTGAATATCGTCGTTTATCATCACCTAAAAATCCATCCGAGCTAATACGACCGGGTTTTAAGTTATTATTTATTTTTTTTTCAATTGGTGTTAATTTCATTTTCTACCTCTTAGGCAAAACTATCATAATAAATTTTATCCTCAGGAATTCCACGTTTTTTCAGATCTTTTGTTACTGCTGCGATCATGCCGGGACTACCACAAAGATAAGCTTCTGTATTATCAGGCTCTTTAATGAACTCATCAAAAAAAGTCATCACATAGCCACAACGTCCTTCCCACTCACATGCCTTTGTGGGCTGAGAAAGTATAGGATAATACTTAAAATCTTTTAACTGTTTTTCCAACTTCATAAAATGATCTGTCAGATAAAGTTCTTTTTTTAATCTCGCGCCGAAGAAATACCCCATACGTCGATCATTGTTCCTTTTCTCTAAATATTTCAACATAGACTTTATCGGAGCTTTTCCACTGCCACCCGCAACAAATAGCATATCAGCTTGAGTATCTTGTATGACAAAATCACCGAAAGGTCCTGTAAAATTTACTTCATCCCCAACTTTTAAATGATCATGTACCCAAGTGGAACAGATACCATCTGGAACTTTCCTAATAATCAACTGAATAATTCCTTTATCATCAGGACAACTTGAAATTGAATATGCACGAGATACTGTTTGTTTAATTTTTCCATATTTGGGAGAAGCCAGTTGAACGTATTGTCCAGCTTTAAATGTAATTTCTTTTGGTTCTATCAATTCAAATGTGATCTCTTTTATATCGTAAGTCATAGCTTCGATATTCTTTACTTTTGCTTTGAATTTTTTAATATTAAAAATATCTTCCGGAATTTCAATTTCAATATCTTCTTTAATTTTCACCTGACAGGAAAGTCTTACATCATTTTGTATTTCTTGAG
>LSCM01000042.1 GCA_001577185.1 Cloacimonetes bacterium TCS62
CTAGATCTGATCTAAAAGTGGGTATCTGTGGTGAACATGGTGGAGAACCAAAATCAGTTGAATTCTGCCATAATGTTGGCATGAATTATGTAAGTTGCTCACCATATAGAGTTCCTATTGCACGTCTAGCTGCAGCACAAGCAGCTTTGAATGAAGAATAATTGTAGATAAAAAAATAAGCCTTCTGCTCTCCAGAAGGCTTTATTTATTTCAACAGCGTTAATTTTTTTGAATTTTATCAAGTCTATTCTGTTTCATAATTGCGATTATTTCAGATGATATCTCTTCGATCGATTTATTAGTAACATTTATTACATTCCATTTTGGTTGTTTATGAATTAGTTTTCTAGCATATAAGAGTTCTCTCTTCACATGTTTGAGATCGGAATAAAATCCAGCACCATCATGTAATTTCTGATTACGAACTTTACGAAGTTTGGATAAGCTTAGTGCATTGGTCATAAAACAAAATACTTTCTCAGGTCGAATATCGTATAATTCTTGATTAAATGGCACATTAAGAACAATTGGTACATTTGCTACAAACCATCTTTTAAAAGCTAAATATATGCTAACTGGAGTCTTAAAAGTTCTTGATACACCGATAAGTACAATTTCAGCTTGATTGATCTTTTCTACCTGTAATCCATCATCATGTTTCAGGGCAAAATTCATGGTTTCTACTCGTCGAAAATATTCCTCATTTATATGGTTAAACAAACCAGGATTTTCAGATGGATCAATAGAAAATTGATTCGATAATCGCGATAATAAAGGACCCATAATATCAATTGATTCTATATTGTTTATTCTACATTGTTTTATCAAAAATGAACGAACATCATCAGAAACCAAAGTATGAATTATAAAACCACCAGTCTTGATAGTTTCATTAACAACTTGTTTTGCTTGATCTTTTGTGGTAATGCCAGGTCTTCTTTCATATTGGATATCGACGGTTGGAAATTGCTTCATTGCTGCTTTCATTGCCAGTTCAGCAGTTTTCCCAGTGCCATCAGATATCACATAAATTCTGTTCATAATTTAATTATTACCATTTTCGCACTTTAACACTACCTATCGTATCTTATTTACATATAATTTAAAAATTGAACCATGGGGTTTGTTATCTTCAAAAATTATAAATCCTCCCCATTTTTCTACTGTTTGTTTTACAATAAACAAACCAATACCAGAGTGTTTATTACTATCAACACTAGTAAAGCCTTTATTGAATATTTTATCTTTGATCTTATTCGGAATACCTTTTCCATTATCAATAATTTTGATCTCAGCAAGGTCATTTTTGGTTGAAGTTCTTATCTCAATTTCTGTTGCTCCCCCATGTTCTACAGCATTATTGATAAGATTATCAAATACAGAGTAAATAGAATCATCTGCAAAGATCTTCATTTGACCTGATGTTTTTATATCTAATGCTGAGATTTGTTTTACGTAGGAATAGATCTCTTTGGTATCGAATATTTGCAATTTGTCAGTTTGTATCCTAGTTTCATGATTTCTCATTTTGTGAATTAGGTCAGTGCTCTTATCGATATAACTAATAATTTCATTAAGTATTTCATCATTTCTTTCATCAAAATAGATGTCTATAGCACTTCTAATAGCTGATAAATTATTTGTGATATCGTGTCGTAATATATTGTTGATCAAAGAGATCTGCTCCTTATGCCTTTTTAATTCCTCTTCATTCAATTTTCTTTTTGTAATATCTCGAATAATACTAAGTCCATACCACTCATTATTAATCTTGGTGGCTGTAACAGAGATTTCAACTGGGAAAACTTTTCCATCTTTATGAATAGCTTCCATCTCAATTGTATCATCGATAATAGCTCCTTTGCCGTTATGAGAAAATTTTTCCAAGCCTTTATCTATTTGGTCATGGTACTTTTTATCTGCAATTATCCTATGTAAATCCTTGTTGATAATTTCATTCTTTTTATAGCCAAATATTTTTTCAGCAGCTTCATTCCAAAAATTGACCTTTCCTCTTGAATCGATCATAATTATTGCATCCTTAGCTGAAGACGTGATTTTTCTAAACTTTTCTTTACTCTCTTCTAAACTATGTTCAATTTTTTTCCTATTTGATATGTCAATTGATGATACAATAACTTTTGAATAGTTGTCATCTTGCGCTACCCATGCGAGATAGATATTCAGCTTATCATTTTTTAAAGTTTTATTAATACTCTCTCCAAAGAATTTCTTCTTATTATTAGCTATAGAAATTAATTGGTCCTCTATAGTTGGATATGATTCTTCCAGAAAGATAGTACTTAAGTTTGTTTTAAGTTCTTCTTTTGAACTCGCTTTATACACTTTAAGAGTATGTTTATTTACATCTTGTATTTTTATTAGAGAAACACATTTTTTTACTTCTTTAAAATTATTCGCAAAATACTCTTTAAAATTTTCTATGCCATCTTCTCTTTTTCGATCTATGTATTTTTTTACATCAGAAAAATCTTCGATCCAAATTGATAGTGGCACGGAATCGTAAATATCTCTAAAATCTTCTTTCTTCTTTAATTCTAAGAACTGTTCATTAATTATATGTAAATTGCTAACTATATTTTCTTCTATTTTATCTGTTTGAGATGGTATTTTTGTAATTTTTTTGCCTTTAATAATGTCTTTTGTAATTTGAAGAATTCTCTCTAACTTATTTTTCATATTGATATCCCTCCCGCCTTCAGAATATTTTTACTAAAACAAATACACTTCATAATAAATCTATGTCAATTTAATTTTATAAACTAATGTTCTTCATTAAACTGAGATCTTACCAGTTTTCCACTTGTCTCTTTTATAAATAATAACAGCCCATATTGACGTAACAATATTGCTGATCAGCATTGACCACCATAATGCATCGTAAGAATGTCCTGCTAAGATCAAAGATATTTGTTTTAAAATATCTTTTAGAAAACTATTACTAAAAAATGATAAATTTAATAATTTGCCTGATAGAATGAACACCAAAGGAATTCTTAGCAACCATAATCGTACGATATTTAATATCATTGTTGGTTTTGTATGTCCCGAGCCATTAAAAACTCCCATAAAAACAAAAAGAAATCCGAACACCCAGGCAGCTAAAGATACTATTTGAAACATACGAACTCCAGTCGATATTACTTGAGGTTCATCAATAAAGAATTTTGTTAAATATGATCCGAAAAAGTAGAGAATGGAACATCCGATAGTCATGATGGTCATAGCTAATACTAAGCCAGATTTCACACTTTTGATAGCTCTTTTTATTTTTTTTGCACCTAAATTTTGTCCAACCATTGAAGCTAGTGCGTTACTAATGCCCATTGCAGGCATCATAAATAATCCCATCATCCTATTACCAATTGAAAATACACTAATCACTAAAGTCCCAAAAGTATTTACAAATCCTTGCAAAATTATAAAGCCAAAACTAGTTATCGAGTGTGCAATCGAAGCGGGGATACTAATCTCAAATATTCTCTTCAATACTGCTTTATTAGGTTTGAAGTGTTGCCAATCCGGTACTATCTGCTTTGTCCTTTTCAATAAAAATACAATAGCTAGGAAAGCAGCGATAAATCTTGCAAATAAAGTTGCATAAGCCGCACCCATAGTCTCTAATCGCGGTAAAAATCCCAATCCAAAAATTAGTATTGGATCCAAAATAACATTCAAACCTACTGAAACGATCTGGATCTTCATCGGAGATATTGTATCGCCCAAACCATGTGCAAAACTTTGATAAGTTAGAAATATGAACATAAAAAAAACACCGATCAAAATAATGGAAATATAATTTTCAGTTAAACCAAATATTGCTTTAGGAACTTTTAGAAGCTGCAAAATATCGTTCAAAAAATATAAACTAACTGATAAATAAACAATTGAAAATACAACTAAAATCAGAACGTATTGCCCAACAACTTCCTTCATCATCACAAAATTTTGTGACCCTTTATATTGTGAAATCAGAGCAGTACCAGCGATGACAAACCCAAATCCAAAAGATGAAAGGAAAAATATTAATGGGAAAGCAATTCCAGCAACAGATACCGCCGCTTTAGCTTGTTGACCCAGTTTCCCAAGCCAAAATGCATCCGTTAAATTATAGAAGGTTTGCAGAAAATTTGATAGCATTATAGGAAATGCTAACTTTAACATTATTTTGTATATATTACCTTTAGTCAGGTCTAGACCCGTTTTATTCATAGAATTAGTTTATGAAAAAAGCGATAAAAAACAGTTTGAGCTATTCAATAATAATTAATTATTTTCTTCAGTTTCTTCACTGATTTGTTGAGAATATTCGAACATAAGTTCTAAAGATGGATATTTATCGAATAATGCTATAGCTTCTTGCAATTGTGTATCCTCGTCTAGTGAAATTTTATAACGTTCTTCATCACCATATTTTCTTCCAATAATATTGCTTTTGATCTGATTTTTTATCCAAATCATGCTACTATCTAATGTCGTTTGCTCATACTGGATATCATCCTCTTCCACATAGGTAAGAAAATTATCAACAAGTTCATTTGAAACAGTGAAATTCTTCCGAATTTCTTCATGATCTAGCAAATATTTTACCGAATAGTCAAAAAATACATTTTTCCTACGCATTTCAATCTCTAGATCGTTTAAGCGACTTTGGGAAATTTCTACATCCGGTGTAATACCTCCGCCTCCATAAACAATCCTGCCTTTTTCGGTATAATAGATCTTTTCTTTGCTCTCTTTCTCTGCTTTGTCCTTCATTTCGTCTATCTCTTTTTTCGATATATCCCCATTTTGCACTCTTTCATCGGTTAGTAATTGATCATTGAGATCTTTATGTATACAACGTCCGGAATGAATATAATACTTTGCAGTAGTTATTTTAATACCATTTCCTTCTGAAAGCGGAAATAGTCTTTGAACAGAACCTTTCCCAAAAGAAGTTTTTCCTACTACTAAGCCTCTATCCCAATCTTGCATAGATCCTGCAAAAATTTCAGAAGCACTAGCAGATCCTTCGTTGATCAATACTACAACAGGGTAACCGGTTCTTTGTCTATTATATCGAGTAAAATGCTCACGATTTGTACCTTTTGCACGACCTTTTGTGAAGACGACCAATTTATCTTTTCCTATGAATTCGTTAACAGTATTGATAGCCTCTTGCAGTAAGCCTCCAGGATTAAATCTTAGGTCTATAAGTAATCCTCTTATTCCCTTTTCTTCTAATTCATCTAGATTTTCTCTCAATTCTTTGGATGTATTAGAATTAAACTGTCTAATCCGAATATAGCCAATTCCATTATCCAATTTAAAGGCATAAGGTATACTTTCGATTTTTATTATATCTCGTTCAATATCAAAGTCTAGTTCATCTTTAACGCCAGGTCTCTTAATAGTAATAACAACGTTTGTCCCAGGTTCTCCACGCATCAGTTTAATCGATTCATCTGTATCTACACCAACAATGCTCTCTCCATCTACTTTTATTATTTTATCTCCTGCTAAAATACCCATTCTATAGGCAGGTGTTCCCTCTATTGGGGCGACTACAGTAATATATTGTCCTCGTTTATCAATTGATATACCAAGACCACCAAATTCTCCCTTTGTATTGGTTGTGAATCTTTTAAATTCATCAGGTGTAAAATAATTTGTATGCGGATCTGTTTCATCTAGCATGCCTTCTATCGCTGAATCGAACATTTCTTCAAGATCTACTTCTTCAACATAATTTTCTTTTACTTTGAATAGTACTTCATTAAAAAGTTTTAATTTTTTATATATATTTGTTTTTATGTTATCTTTTGCTTCAACATTAACTGAATTAAAGATCAAAAAACCAATGATCAACCAGCCAACAATGCTTAATGAGAGAACTATTTTACTTACTCTATTTAGTTTCATGGTATTATCCTTTCTTCTATTCTTAATATTATCTCTTTGTTTATTGCATCAATCGAACGAGTTCCGTCAATTACGATATATCTTTCCTCTTCTTTTGCTAATTCTAAAAAAGCTCGTCTTACTTTCCTATGAAAATCTATCGATTCTCTTTCCAATCTATCAGCATCCTTTCGTTTGATCCTTGATAAACCAGTTTCTACCGGAATATCTATTAAAATAGTTATCTCCGGTTTGATATCAAATGTTGCGAATCTTGTTATACTGTCAATAACCTTTCTATCGATTTTTCTAGCAGCACCCTGATAAGCTAAAGTTGAATCATAATATCGATCTGATATAACTATCTTGCCATCCTTCATAGCTGGCATGATCCATTCACCAGTGTGTTGACTTCTGCTGGCAGCATAGAGCAATACTTCAGTACGAGCCAGCATCTCTTCATTTTCATTGGATAATAAAATCTCACGGATCTTCTCAGAGATCTGTGGACCACCTGGTTCTCTTGTTAAAAAAACTTCTTTACCCCGTCTTTCAAAATATTCAGCTAATAATCTTGCCTGAGTAGATTTACCACAACCTTCAATACCTTCAAATGTTATCAATTTTCCTTTCATATCCTGATCCTTAGTCAAATTCTACTGTGCTCTCACCATTAAACAAGCATCTTCTTTTGGTTTCGAATAGTAGTTTTTCCTTTTACCAATAATACTAAAAGCCAATGTTTTATAAAATTTTATTGCTTTCTCATTCGATTCTCTTACCTCTAGGTAAAAATGGCTTGGTTCTTCACTTTTACATGCTTGCATCAAGTGTTTTACTAATTGAGTTCCCAAACCTTTTCTGTGATATTTTTCATCAATTGCTAGATTTGCAACTGTACAAATATTTGATTCCAACCAACCACAAATATATCCTAATAATTGGGAGTTTTTAGCATTATTCAAGATATAGCTTTTTTTATTTTCTATAATTTTTTTAAATACTTCTTTGGTCCATGGATTTGAAAATATTTGTTTCTCTAATGTTAAGACTTGAGGAAGATCTTTTAACAACATTTCTTTTATCATTAATAAAAAAGTTTTTGTCCTGGAAGAATTATCACAATGTTATTATTCTTTTTCAAATTGTTTGAGGATATCAGTTTATTAGTTGATATTCCCAATTTATAAGCAATAGAACTAACCGTATCACCTCTTTTTACAACATAGTAATTTGAGCTTGAATAATTTCCATAAAGTTTTAATTTTTGATTTGGATAGATCACATTGGAATGTAAACCATTTATTCTTTTTATCTTTGATATTGATGTTTTGTATTTCATGGCAATATCATATAAATTATCACCTTTTTTTACAACATGATGAGTCAAAAATCCAGCATTTTTATTTAAAAATCGTTTTTCTATCCTACTGATTTCACTTTTATTTTCTTGAGTCATCTTTGGAAGTAGAACCAAATATTTCCCGGGTGGTAGAACAACATTATTTATTGCTGAATAATTTTTTCTTGATCGTTTATAAATTTTTATCCAGGGATTCATTTTGAGTATTTCACCTAAACTTGATCCCCTTGCATTCGCCCACTCATCAATTTTATAATGCCCCTTCAGATTAAGTTTTACCAATTTATGATTTTCTAGTATTGGTTTTTGCAATTCAAATTTCTTACCAAAAATTGCTTCTTCATTCTGCATAATTAATTTTATCGCTGCAGCTTTCCATACGTATTTATTGGTTTCATCAACTCTAAGAACTAGATCGAAAAAATCTTTTGCTCCTTGTTGGCGCATCACTTTGAGGATACTCCCTACACCTGCATTATATGAACTCATAGTCAAGAGCCAATCGTTAGCACCATTATTTGATAAAATTCTGTGAGCATTATTCAGATATTTAGCAGCAGCAACTGTGGATTTGAAAACATTTTTTCGTTCATCAACAAAAGAATTTCTTTTCATACCAAAACCTTTCCCAGTTTTTGGCATAAATTGCCAAATTCCCAAAGCTCCTACTCGAGAACCTGCCATAGGATTCAATCTACTTTCTGCAATTGCTAAGTATTTTACATCAAGTGGGATAGAATATTCTGTAAAGACTGAATCAAAATAGGAAAAGTACTTTCCACTTCGGGGAATATATCTATGAGCTGATCTCAATTCTCGCTTATATATTGTGTTAAACTTTTCATAAATTCTTTCATTTTTAAGGTTAATTACTCTATCGGCAAAAACCAGGGAATCGGGAATCATAAAGTCTTGATTAACAGCTACTCTGTTATTTGATAGCTCTAATGAAACTTTTAAAGAATCGACAATAAAATCTTTTTCTTTAATAATTGTATAAAGTGAATCTATTTCATATTCTTGCAGCTTAATAATTTGCTGTAAATCTTCATTTGAAGAGCTATAATGTTTTTTTTCAACCTTTGTTCTATGATTTTTTTGCTTAGAAGTAACGTATTTATCATAATCATAGAAACCCAAATAAGAACAACCAGAAAGAAAGACTAAAAGAATGTAAAAGATTAGTTTTCTCATTATCTAAAATCCTCCATCAACCCTTCCGTTGCAACCTTCTGATTAAATTTAAGATAATCACCAGATTGGATTTCCTTAAGCCAATCCTGATGATCTACATACCAATTTA
>LSCM01000043.1 GCA_001577185.1 Cloacimonetes bacterium TCS62
TATTCTGGTGGAGAAGCTAAGAGAATAACTGATTCAGAAGGATCTAATTGGAATCCGCAATATTCACCTGATGGGAAATCGATAGCCTTTAATACTAACCGAGATGGTTGGACTGCAATATATAAACTACCTTCTGATGGAGGTAAGGCTATTGAAATATCCAAGGAGGATCTTACACTAATTGAATGGTTCCCAAATGGTAAGGAATTATTAACTGACAGGGATGATCCGAACCGGAAAGGCTATTTTTACAGACTTAAGCTTAATGGTTTTTATGAAAGAATAACTGGATTTGCAAATTCTTATGCTACTATATCTCCTGATGGGAAAGAGATTGCATTTAACAGACGAGGCTTACCTTATAGAGAAGCATATGAAGGTTCGCATAATGGTGATCTTTGGTTATATAATATTAATGAAGATAAATATAAACGGCTAACTTTAACACCAAAAACCGAACGTTATCCCAAATTTTCAAAATCAGGTGAAATGCTTTATTTTGCCTATTCAGATGGACAAGTGTTCCAATTATGTAAAGCTAATATAGATAATTTAAATGATAGAAAGATTTTGACAAATTTTTCTAAATGGTCTGTTCGGGATATTGATCTGGCAAAAGAAAATGACAGAATAGTCTTCGAAAAATTTGACGAGTTGTGGATCTATGATCCATTATCATCTAAAACACATAAACTTCAGATAGAGATCAAACAAGATGTTTCAGATAAAAGTATCATCAGGGAAGATGTTAAAAACCAATTTGATAAATTTTGCATTTCTCATGATGGCAAATTGCTTGTATTTTCTTATAAATTTGATCTTTTTGCAGTACCGGAAGCCGGTGATAAAGTTCTTCAAATAACTCATGATCAAAAAGGGATTCGAGATATAATAGTATCAAATGATAATCACATTATCATTTTCGTCAGTTATGAAAAAGGGAAACCCCAATTATTCCGAGTAGATGTAAGAGATATAAATAATATAGAAAAAATTCCGTGGTCAGATAATAAATATATCGAAAGTATTGATTATGCTCAGAATACTTTAATTGTATCTTATTCCCAAGATGATAAATACTATAGATTAGCAATTGGTGATAGTTTAGGGGAAAATATTCGACCTTTAGTTACTGATAAAGTAATTTTTTCTGGAATGGATATTAGTGAGGATAAAAAATACGCATTTTTTATAGAATCTATTGATGAAATTTGGAGTAATCATCTGTATTGTTATGATCTAAAAAATCATAAACAAAAGATTATTCTAAGTGATGAGAATTATTTGGGAAGGTTTGCATTAGGGAAAGATGGTAAAACAGCTTTTGTAACAAGAGATGGAGAGATCAACAGAATAGATCTTATTGCGAAAGAAGATTTTTTTGATAAAGAGGATCACTGGAAAGAGATACTCATGCCCGAACCATCAAAGAAGAAAACCAATAATAAGGAAATAGTAACTAGGATCGATTTTGAAAATATCTCTAAGAGAGTAAAACCGATTGTGAATAGATCGGGATACAATTATATCGTACATGTTATTAATGATTCTTCCTTTTATTATGTGAACAACTTCAATGATGAAATGATTCTAAGAAAAAATAATTATTTAGGTAAACATGATGAAAAGATTTGTAAATTACCCAAAAAATATCAAAATATGATCTATAATGAGGAAAATAAATGTTTCTATGTCATTAGTGAGCAGAAGTTATTCAAAATTGATCCCCAAAAAAAGAAAACGGAAATTATCAAAAACGAATTTAAATATCGATACGATCAGTCTAAATTAGATCATGATATCTTTTTGCGAGTTTGGACAGAATTTGGCAAAGGCTTTTATGATCCTCAGATGCATAATGTGAATTGGGAAAAGCTTAAAAGAAAATATACCGAATATTTATCTTATATAAATGAGCCACACAATTTGAAAGCTATAATAGATGAAATGATCGGTGAAGTGAATGCTTCTCATACTGGGTATTATCTTCCTGATGATAATCATCATAAGAAATATAGAACAGCGTATCTGGGATGTGAATTTGATTTCGATAACTATCCCAAGGAAGGAATTCGAGTAAGTAAGGTATATAATAAATCTAAATTAAACAAACCTCATAAAATTAATGCTGGGGATATTTTGTATTCGATTGATGGTAAAATCATAGGAAAAGAAAACAAGATAATATCACTTCTAAAGGATAAGATAAAGGAAGAAATCTCTTTAGTTTTTAAAATTGATGATGATTTAAAAAAAGTTACTATTAAAGGTCTGGATTTTTATGAAAATTACCTTCTTTATTACGACGATTGGGTAGATGAAAGAATAGAAATTGTTGATAAGCTTAGTAATGGGAAAATTGGATATATGCATATTAGAGGCATGGGATGGAGATCACTACAAAAATTTAAACAAGAACTATACACAAAAAATTTGAACAAAAAAGCTCTCATCATAGATGTAAGGAATAATGGCGGTGGATATACTCATGACTCATTAGTTGAAATTCTTACAAAAAAATCTTATGCCTTAAGTAGTTCAAGGATATTTGGAGCAAATATCAAAAAGACACCCGGTAGGAAGATTGAAGTTCCCATGATTGTACTGATCAATGAAAATTCATATTCGGATGCAGAAATATTTCCGACCTTGATTCAGGAGTTGAATCTTGGTAAAGTTGTGGGAATGCCTACGAGTGGATCTGTTATTGGAACAGGTTTTATAAGATTTATGGATGGATCTGGTATGAGAATGCCATCCCATGGATGGTATACTTTAGATAGAAAAAATATGGAAGGTAATGGAGTTATCCCAGATATAAAAGTAGAACCAACTCCTAAACAGATCATCTCAGATGATGATATCCAATTGAAGGTAGCGATTGAAAAGTTACTAAAGGAGATAGATTAAGACAAAAATAGTTAAGTTGATCTAGAGATAGATTCCAATTTAACTTCTAATTGCATAAATTTTATGATCGTTTGAATTTTTGTTGTAAAATGATACCACTAATAATCAAGATCAATCCAATAATTGTAGAAAACAGAATTTTTTCTCCAACAACAAAACTTATGAATAACAATGAAATAAATGGTGTAAGATAGATAAGATTGTTAACTTCTGCTGTAGTGCGGGATAATTTTAGAGCACGGATCCATATAATAAAAGTAATCCCCATCTCAAACAATCCAATATAAACTGAACCTAGAAGTCCTTTCCAATGAGGAATGTGAAAATTCGGTAAATAGATAATAGCTGTAAAAATCACCCCAAAAACAAAACTGAGAAAAAGTTTTGAGATTTCATCCCGTTTATCTTTTATGTTAAAAATAAAAAATAACGCCCAAATAATGGACGAAAATAAAGCTAGAAAAATACCTAAGGGTGAATCAAATCTTAAATCAAAAATTCGACCCTTTGTTGAAATAATAACAACACCTACAAAGCTGGTGAAAATTGATAATATACTTTGATAGGTGATTTTTTGTTTTAAAATAGGAATTGAAAATAATACTATCATCAAAGGCCAAATGAAATTCAGAGGTTGCGCTAATTGAGCTGGTAATAAAGAGTAAGCTTTGAATAGAATTATATAATATGCGAAAGGATTGAGAAGGCCTAGAATTGCTGAATTCAAAATTTCTTTTTTTGAATAATCTATAAAGGATTTCCTTTGTATTAATAGAATAATGCTCAAAGCTATTAATGCTGTTAGGGACGAATAAAATAACATACTAATCGGCTTGATATATCTTAGAGTTATTTTAAATGCCGAAGCTGCTGTAGACCACAGTATTACTGCAGATATTGCATAAATATAAGCTTTTTTTTGCTTAATCATCGCTTTTAGGGTCAATATGGATCGTTGTTTCTAATGCTAAATTTTCAAATAAAATATTCTCGATTTTAGTTGAGATTTTATGTGCATCTTTTAATTTTATTTCAGGATCTAAAGTAATATGAAAAGTAACTTCTTTATGGTCACCATACCTATGGATGTGAAAATGATGATACTCTATTTCTAAGTCACAATATTTTTTGATAGAATTTTGAATTTCTTTCTGTAATCCTTCACTAGCCTCTTCACCTATAAGTATACTCACAGATTTTTTTAAAATTGAATATGCGGAATAAAGGATAACTAATGCTAATACTATTCCTAAAGCACCGTCGATCCACCAGAACCTTTTGCTAAAAAAAATACCAATTAAAATTATTGATGAAGTAAGAGCATCTGTGCGATGATGCCACCCATCTGCATGAAGTAATTTAGATTTATTCTTTTTACCTTGATATAAGCAAATCTGAGCCATAACTTCTTTACTAACAACCGAGAAAATAATAACAATGATGGTAAATAGATTATAACTTGCAATACTTTTATCTGAAATATTATTTATTGCTTTATTGAGAAATTCAAAACCAACTATTGCTAAGATTGTTCCTACGATCACAGTTGCAATCATTTCAATTCTGCCATGTCCAAAAGGATGCTTATCATCAGGAGGTTTTGCAGATATTTTAAATCCCAGAATAACTATCAAAGATGTAAAGGAATCTGATAAAGTGTGCCAAGCATCAATGATGATCGCGATTGATCCCGAAATTAGTCCAACAACATATTTGATTACAAATAAAAATAAATTTAATACGATCGACCATGATGCTAAGTGTAGACCAATTCTATTTTTTTTCATTTTATAAGCCGATCTTTATCAAAGGAACTAACATCTCATCTGATGTGAGACCTGCATGGTGTGCTTTAAACTCCTTTTTCCATTTACCGTTTTGCTGATATATTGATTTTAATGCTTTATCTGATTTGGCAATGGCTATGTAATTTCCTACAAAATCATCAATCTTTCTATGGGGGGTTCCTTCGCCTAGTAATTTCCTTTCAAAGAATTCGTCTCGATCCATAATTAGAAAATCATCTTTATACTTAGAAATAGATCTTTTAAATTGATCAATCTTATGGGATTTTATAAAAAAACTGATAAATCTTGGTTCAGGAAAAGTTGGCAATATCAGTGAATCAAACAAAACTTTATCTTCATTTACATAATGATAATGATTAATATCGATCAATCCATGATCTGCAGTAATGAAAAGTGCTGTTTTTTTTAAGTCTATTTTTTTTAGGAATTTGTTTAAATATTTATCTATCTCTTCTAGATAGTTTTTGACTTTTTCAGAATATACTCCTTCTTTATGTTCATATTTATCCGGACAGCTGGAGTAAGCATAAATAAAATTTTTTCTTTTCTTAGGTCTCTTACAGATTTTGTATAATTGCTTAAAAAGTTGTTTTGCGTTTTTATGAGTTCTTAATGAAGCAAATTCAGAGATCTTATGTGTATTTGTGCTATTTGCAATACTTTTTGGAGCAATATGATAATTTCCAATATCTTTGTTTACATCTCTGATTTTTTTAAAGATACTTTCTTTTCCCAGATAATCATAAACATTGTACTTATTGGGATCTTGAGTTGTGGTAGTGATAGAATCCCAATTTGGTAAGAAATCTATATTTTTAGCAAATTCCTTAAAATACAAAGTCCATCCAATTACCCCATGTTCAATAGGAGTTGAGCATGTCAATAAACTTGTAATTGCTGCACTTGTAGTTGATGGGAAGACTGAAGTAATCGGAAAATAATCAAACTTGCCTATAGTTTTACAAACCGTATTTGAATATTTCTTAAAAAGATTAAGCCCAAATCCATCTAATATCAAGAGAATGATATTTTTTTTTGTTTTAAGTTTATCAGTGTCAAGTTGCTCAAGACCATTTAATGCTGTATTTACACCATAACCTTTGAGAATAGAAGAGACAAGATTGACTATTGAATTATTGTAATCTGGAAAAACTAATTTAGAAGAATGCATTTATGTTATCGATAAATATTTGAACCTATTTTAATCTCTGTAACATAAATAATTTCACATGCTCCATCACCATTATCTTCACGACTTTGGCTGGTTGACCATTTAACACCTTTATCTTTATAGGATCCTGAAACATTAACAAGATAACCGGTAATTCGAACTAGATCACCTTCTTTTACAGAAGATATAGCTTTTTTAATATTATCAGTAGCAGGGATCATATGGTTATTTGAAGTATGATATGTAATATATTGTGGAGATAATTCAAGATCGTTATCATATCTGTAAGTATACCACCTTAGAGTTTGACGAAATTTTAACCTTAAGAGATTACCTGGATGAGCAACTTTACCCCAGGCTAAGGCAAAATCGTAAGGAGATATTTTGGATGACCATCCAGAAACGTATTTTTTCTTTGATACTAAATTAGCATTTATAACATATTTGTATAATGGGTAAATTTCCAAATTAAGAGAATTCTCTCTATAGATTATAGGTTTAGGATCAACCACTTGAGATTGTACAGGATCACGGTTAACATTAATCTTAGAACTACCAATATCAGTTATTTGAGGAGTGTTTACATAATGGTAAACACCATAAATTAGGGCAAAAATAATAATAATGATTATAATAGGTTTTAACATAATTAAGAAGAGTATAAAAATCTTTTAATACTTTTTTTAGGAGTTTTTTCAAATTCTTCGGGATAGATCTCGATTTTCGATATTCGCATGTACTTAGGTGAATTCTTGTTAATAAATTTTCTATTTTCTTCCATTTGTTTTTCTAATGCTTTTTCAGAAATTCCGAGATCATCAGTTTTTTCAAAATCGGGATAAATTAATGCGATTAATTGGTTTTTCCTGTCAACTACAATAGATTCGGAAATAAAAGGCAAGTTGTTTAATTTTGCTTCCAATTCTTCTGGATAGATGTTTTTACCAGATGGTCCTAAGATCATACTTTTACTTCGTCCTTTAATATAGATGAAATTATCGTTATCTATTATGCCGAGATCTCCTGTTTTTAACCATCCATCTAGCAGAGTCTTATCCGTTGCTTCTTCATATTTATAATATCCATGCATTACATTTTTACCCTTAACCATAATCTCACCGACTTCGTTATAGGGATCTTGAGAATCTATTTTAACATCAAGCGTATCAACTAACTTTCCGGTTGATTTTGGTTTATACTTTTTCCAGCCGGAATAGCTTATCAATGGTCCACATTCTGTCATTCCATAACCAACAGTAAATCTGAAATGAATATCTCTAAGAAATTTCTCAACTTCCTCATTCAATGCTGCTCCACCAATAACAATTTCCTGAAATTCACCACCAAATACTTCTGATAATTTTTTATTAATTTTTTTATAGATTAAATTTTTTAATATTGGCAACTTTGTAAGAATTTTCATGAGAGGTTTATCTAAAGTCGGTTTTATCTGTTTTTTGTATATTTTTTCAATTATCAGGGGTACTGAAAGTATTAAATTTGGTTTTATTTCGTTAAATGCTTTAATGATAATCTTTGGTGAAGGAATTTGATTTAGAAAAGTAATGTGACATCCACTACAGAAAGGAAAGAGAAATTCAAATGCGCAACCAAATACATGCGCAATTGGTAAGAAAGAAACTATTGTATCCTCGGGATGAAGAGTTAAATTATGAATCGCAAAATCAATATTTGCTAGTAAGCTACGGTGTGGTAACATCACACCTTTGGAAAAACCAGTAGTACCTGAAGTGTAAACAATTGCTGCCAAGTCTTCTCCATCAGGTTTGTTAAAATTAATTTTATCCGGTGTAATATTTCCACGAATTTCTTTCATGTGGGATTTATCTAATTCAGAGAGCATATTTTGTGTATTGTTGTTAGTAGAATACAAAAGGTCAAAATCATTTATTGATAGAACTGAATTAACTTTTTTTATCTTCTCAGGATCCAATTTCTTAAAAATATCATTATCTGCAAATAACATTTTCGAATCTGAATGATTCACAATATGATGAACATCACTAGCCTTGAAATCTGGAAGAATTGGAACTATAGTTGTACCATATGTTACAGTAGCCAAGTAAGTAGTAGCCCAATTTACTGAATTTTTCCCAATAATGGAGATCTTATCACCTTTTTTAAGTCCAATTTTTTTAAAAAAAGTATGCAAGAATAATATTTTATCAGCAATATCGGCGTAACTATGACTCTCACCTTGATAATCTGAAAATGCTTGAAGATCCCAATTTTCTTTAATACTATTTTCAATTAACTTAACAAAACAATTAATTTTCATAATAACTCTCCCAATAACTCTTTATTATGTAATTTATATATATTCTAAAAAAAAATCAAGGAAATTAATTATTTTATAGTAATTTTAAATTGTTAATGGGTTGTCAATTAGCTCAATTTCAGCTTCTTGGAGTATTTCGTTAAAATTTATTGGTGTATTAACAATATCTTCTAATTCCATATTCTTTCGTTGGATCAAATATGTTACTATCAAGTAATAGGTTAAATTCAGACTTCTAGATTTAGCATGAAAACCTTTATTAAAAACCAATTTTATCCCTAATTCTTTATTAGATATTTGATCTTGTGGAATATATTCACAAATACCTTCTTTCTTCCAATCAGGTAGGCTCTTATTAGTGAAATATCCAAATTGTTTTTCTAAA
>LSCM01000044.1 GCA_001577185.1 Cloacimonetes bacterium TCS62
CATAAGCAGGTTTCTTAGAATCAGGACCAGTATGACCAAAACCTGACGATGCTGCATAAATTAGTCTTGGATTTATTTTTTTAAGCACATCATAACCAACACCTAATTTTTCCATAGTACCTGGTCGATAATTTTCTACCAGAATATCAAATTGTTTAACCAAATCTTTGAGAATTTGTTTTCCCTCATTAGTTTTAAGATTTAGAGTTATACTCTTTTTTTCTCTATTTAAGTTTAGGAAATATAGTCCCTGTTCATTTTTAAAAGGTCCGTATTGGCGAGCATCATCACCATAATGTGGTATTTCAACTTTCACAACTTCTGCTCCCAGATCACTTAAGATCATAGTGCAAAAAGGACCTGCTAATGCTCGAGTGAGATCGAGAATTTTAATTCCAGTGAGTGGTTTTGCCATTTATTTCTCCTTTTTCAAATATGTTAGAGCTATTTTTTCTTTTGTGATAGGCATCGATTTTATTCTAATACCTAATGCATCATCAACTGCATTCGCTATCATAGGGGCTGCAGGTATCATAGTATGTTCACCAACACCACGAGCACCAAATGGTCCATCTGGTTGTGGAACTTCAACAATTATCGGAACTATTTCATCCGGTACGTCTTTTGCCGTAGGGATTTTATAATCCGTAAAATTAGGATTTAGCATCTTACCTTTATCATCAAATCTCATATCTTCATAAAGAACTGTTGCTAATCCTTGAAGTAAACCACCTGTTATTTGTCCATTTACTAAAGATGGATTGATCGCTTTACCTACATCAATAGCTTCAACTGCTTTTTCTATATGTATTTCACCAGTATCTTTATCGACTTCTAAAGAAATAGCAGCAGCTCCAACAGTATAATGCACGTTGGGATGTCCACCTTGGCTTGTTTCTGGATCGCTGTTTGCTGAAGTATATTCTGGCATAAATAATCCATGACCCATGATAGGTCCACCCTTAAAAGTGCTATCTTCTGCTTGAATTCCATTAATAACAAAGTCTTTCAGTGGCAGTTCAAAATTTTTTTTAGTTTTACATTTTACTTTTTCATCTTCTAAATACAGCATATCCTTAGATAGATACAGAGTTCTTGAAACTACATCAAAGATCTGGTTACGAGCATTTATTGCCGCTTTCCGAACTGCATTTCCACAGGACCATGTAACATGAGAAGCAACTGTTTGCCATTCATAAGGATTTCTATCCGTATCGGGATTTTCAGTACGGATCTTTGAGAGAGGTACTTTTAATATTTCAGCTGCGATTTGAGCCATAACAGTAAGATAACCTTGGCCCATATCCATTCCAGAAACTAAGATATTAATACTACCATCTTCACTAAATTTTAAAAAAGCTGCTGAAGAAGCATTTGGTGGCATTGCAGGCGCTTTCCAAATGAGAGAAAATCCCTTTCCAACTTTTGTGTTAATATCTTTGGTTTTATGCTTTTCTTTCCACTTGATCTTTTCTGCAACCTTATCAATGCATTCCAATAGACCATTAGGATTCATAGCTACACCATAAGCTAATGTATCGTTTTCCCTTATAGCATTCTTTTTTCGAATTTCTACCGGATCAATATTTAACTCGTTCGCAATTCTATTTATATGAGATTCTAAGCCGAACATGAATTCAGAATACCCAAAACCTCTGTAAGCACCGCAGGGAGGTAGATTTGTGTATAGACAAACAGAATCTATTGAAATGTTTTTAAATCTATAAGGTCCAATGGCAGAAAGACCTACAGCATTAACAACATTAGCTCCATATTCAGCAGAAGCTCCAGTATCCCAGTAAAGTCTATGATCTATTGCTGTAAACGTTCCGTCTTTTTTGGCTCCGATCTTTATCTTCGCTAGTAATCCCTGTCGTTGAGAAGTATTATAAAATTCTTGTTCTCTTGACCACAAAATTTTTATAGGTTTTCCTTTTACTTTTGTTGCAAGAGCAGCAGCAAGAATTTCCATAGATACACCTGCTTTTCCACCGAAACCACCACCGATTGGGGGAGCAATTACTCGAATATCTTTATGACTGAAACCTAGAGGAGCTAGCGATTCAGCAAATAGATTTCTTTGAGTATGAGGTGATTGCGATGATGCCCAAATCGTCAATCTATCAGAAAGATCACATAATCCTACAGCAGCATGATTTTCCAGAGGACAATGTGAATAGCGTGGAACACTATAATTATCTTCTAGAATGAAATCAGCATCATCAAATCCTTTTTTTACATCACCACGTCTTGTTTTACGCCAATGAGCGATATTTGTATTTGCTTGAGGAAAAAACCAAGGTACATGTTCATAATTCCCAAGATTGGGATGAATAATTGTTGCATCATCCTTGAAAGCTTCCATCTGATCAAATATAGCAGGAAGAGGCTCATATTTTACTTTTACAAGTTTTGCGGCTTTTTGTGCAGTTTTTTCATCTCTAGCAACAACTGCAGCTATCTGTTGCCCTACATAATTTACTGTATCCATAGCAAAGATAAACCTATCTTTCATATATAAACCAAACTTAAAGGGGAAATCTTTACCAGTATAAATACCTACAACACCCGAAACTTTTTCAGCTTCTGAAGTATCTATATTTACAATTTTTGCATGCGCTTCTGTACTTTCGACTATTGCAGCATAATGTAGATTTGGTCCATATTCAATATCTTCAGTGTATTTTGTAGCACCGGATATCTTTTCCTTACCGTCAATTCTAACAGAAGGTTTGCCGACATATTTTAGATCATTCATGACTATCCTCCTTAACCGATTCTTTAACAGCCTCGAGGATTGGTAGATAACCTGAACAGCGACATAAGTTTCCAGATAAAGCTTCTTTGATCTCTTCTAAATTTGGATTAGAATTATTTTCCAAAAGTTCTGTCGCAGATATAATTATACCTGGAGCACAATATCCACACTGAAATGCATTCATATCTAGCATAGCATTTTGAACTTGTGTTAAACCATTTTGTGATATACCTTCTACAGTAACTATCTTTTGACTATCCGTTTCCATTGCTAAAACTAGACAGCTTCTTACACTTCTACCATTTAATAATACAGCGCAAGCTCCACAATCACCACGATCACAACCACATTTTGGACTGGTTATGCCCAACTTATTTCGAAGAACACTTAAAAGAGTTTCTTCAGGTTCTACGTGTACAACACGCGTCTCACCATTTAAATTAATCGATATTTTTTTCATGATTTACCACCTTTCGCTCTAGCAATAGATTTTTTCAGACCTCGTTCGAACATTACTTTCATCATATGGGACCTGTATTCAGCGGAAGATCGAATATCGGAAATTGGAAAAATTTCTTCGGTAATAATTTTTTTAGCTTTAGTTACCACTTCGTTAGATATCTCTTTACCGTTTAAGAAATCTTCTAATTTTTTCATACGTTTGGGAATCGGTCCAACAGCACAATGTGCGATTCGGTACTTATTTGTATCATATACCATAATGCCTATTCCTGCTTGCGCAAGATCTTCTCCTTTGTAACGTCCTAATTTTTCATAAACACCAGTATGTTTGATAACTGGAATTTTGATTCCCAAAACAAGTTCATCAGGTTTCAGAGTTGTTTTTTTAGGTCCGGTAAACCAATCATGAATAGAAATTGATCGCTTTGAGGATTTGTTTTGTGTAAGTACATACGAATCATACACTAGCAATGCTGGTGCAGAATCTAAGCTGGGAACAGCTGAACATATGTTTCCAACAACTGTAGCTCTATTTCTAATTCCGATCGATGCCACGCTTTCACTAGCTTGATACAATATTGGTAATTTTTCCTTGATATTTTTTGACTCGATAATATCAGTAAAAGTTACACCAGCGCCTATAGTTATATAATCATCAGAAATTTCAATTTTATTCAAATCGGAAAGACCTTTTATATCAATTATCAACTTAGGTTGGAGAATATCTTCTTTAAGATAAACAACAAGATCCGTTCCTCCAGCTAATATCTTTGCTTTCTCATGATGAGAAGAGAGCAGTGAAAGAGCCACGTCCAATTCTTTAGGCTTTTTATATTCAAAATCATTTAAAATAGCCATATTTACTCCTTAAATTCATTTCACTTAAAGAAAAGCTCCCTACATTTTGTAGAGAGCTATATTTATTTATGTCTCCATCGCAATTATACGGCACATTGATGATTCTAATTCTATACCACGCAGTGGGAATAATCCGATCCAAACACGTTTGTTATTTACTTTGTTGATCTCTCCACCCAAATTTTCAGCGTGAACCAATCCTTTTGGGAAAAGATTAAGGTGCATTACTTGATAGAATTCTTCTAATGGGAACATTTCATCCCACGACTTTCCATAATTTTCTTGTAGTTTCTTTTCAGCTGCTTTGAATGGTTTTGGATGCCAATCTCGGATTATCGTATTCATCGGATGATCTGCACTACCACAATCTACACCGATCCATTTGATTTCCATATCCAAAGCCCATTTGTGAAATTCGGGACTTGGACCTGGATGTTTGACGAAATAGCGGATTTCATCAGATTCAGGTTGATCCCATCCATATTTATGATAACCGGTATTAATAATGAGAATATCACCCTTTTTAATATCTACTTTTTTTGTTAACATTTCAGGTGTATAGAGAGAATAATCTGATACTTCATCTGAAATATCTACGACAACACCTTGACCGATCCAATCTTCTATAGGGACTTCACCTATTGTTTTTCCGCTTCCAAAGAAATGTATTTGTCCATCGATATGTGTGCCAACATGATTACTTGATTTTATGATCTGCCCGTTTGCACCTTGTCCCATATGTGCACCAGCTAATCTTTTAAAATATTGAATTTGTAGTGGCATATAACTTGGCCATGGTGGTGTGTGTACGCTCAATCTTTGTGTTAAATCATAAACATTTACCTTGTCCATCAATTTTAAAAAGTCTTTTTGTTTCATAATTAACTCCTTTTTTTATTTTTTCAAATTTTTAGCTAAACCAGTTGCTGCTTTTATGAATGGTTGCATAGGTGCGCTTAACACACCAGCTCCAACTTGTCCTATACCGGGATCTTTATGAGCAACTCCGGTATCAATGAAAGGTAAGATCCCCTTTTTTACAACTTTAGCAACATCTATACCTGTAGGTGTTCCTCGGAAATTTAGATATGGTACTTGATAAATATTGTTTTCTCCATAAGCAATTTCATACATAGTCATAGTATAATTAACTGCATCTGTAGCAGACCCACCTACAAATTGTACTATAGCTGGTGAAGCGGCTATTGCGAAACCACCTAAACCAGCAGTTTCAGTAATCGAACTATCACCAATGTCCGGATTAGCATCATCCTTGGTAAATCCGGAGAAATATAATGCATCAGGAACAAGAGCCTTTCCCACGAACCAAGAATCTTTTGTACCCGCAAGTTGTAATCCGAAATCTGTTCCATTTCTCGTCATTGCAATTACTATACTACTGTTTTCAATATTTCTTGCTGCATCTAATGTAACTTTTGCAGCCGGCATTGAAAGGTTAAGAAAGAAATGATCATTACCATTAATAAAATTAAGAACTTTTGCAGTAATTTTATTATCTTTACAAGTTTCTACAATTGCAGGAGCAATTTCTCTGTAAAATAAAGATGTCCCAGCTCTATTACGATTATGTACTTCATCACCCATATGAAGTGCTTGAGCAATAATATTTTTCAGATCGATCTTTTCTTTGAATTCAATTGCTTTTTTCAAGGTGGGATATAGAACTTTTTCCATCCACTTCAGTTTTTCTATAGTTTCAGTATCATAAGCTCCATAACGCAGAACTTTGCCAAGGCCTTCATTCATAGTACAATAAGCGTAATTGCCATATTCTTCATTCTTTAGTACAAAAACAGGCATTGATGCAGAGACTACTCCTGCCATTGGACCTACTGTATCATGCTCATGACAGGGAGAAAATTTAAATTTACCAGAAGAACCTAATTTTTCAGCTTCCTTAAAATTCTTTGCTTTTCCTTCGTAGATAATTGCACCTATCATAGCTCCTTTCATAGGACCGCTCATACGCTCCCAAGTAAGAGGAGGTCCAGCATGTAAGAGCAGGTTATCTTTCATTCCCGGAATTACGTTTCTTGCAATATCCAAACCTATGAGATAAGGTTTTCCATTAAGAATTATCTCCAATGCTTTTTCATTAGCTCTTTCTATTTTGTCTTGATTTTCTTTCAAGGTTTGAAGTACATGTTCATCAAGATCAGCAGGTGGAGTCCAATCTAAACCGGTAACTTCTTGTCCCTGTTGTTGCAGATCCTTTTCAAAAGAATCTAACCCAATATTTACGGTTTTTACTTTTTTATTAAATAATTTTTTAAATTTCATATAACCTCCAGATTAATTTAAATTTTGTTTATAATAAGGTTAGCAATTTCAGCAGCTGAAGCATTTGATGGCATAACTAAAATATCGTTATTTTCTAAAACTTGGATGATATCTGCTCTCTTTTGGGGATCTTTTGCTGTTCCTGTTACTGAACAGATAAGTGAGATCTCCGGAGCTATTGTTTTTACCTTATTTAAAGTTGGCAATAGATCTTTTAGCGGTTTTTGATTAGCACCTAAACCCAAAACCAGATCAAAAAGAATAACTGCTGTTTCCAAATCTTTTGCTTCTTGAATAAACCTTTTGTTTCTAAGTTCGTAATCCATCATAGGATGCAGACGTCCCACTGTAAATTCATCCTCACCCAGATCTACTAAAGTGTGTTCTTTACTAAACCACGGGTCTGTTAGAGTAGATTTTTCAGAGCTACTTCGATTGCTGAAAATATTCGAGATGCTTTTTCCTAATATTATCAATGCTTCATCACAAAGTGTTCCACCACTAAACAAGCCACGAATATATTTTCGTTGTGAATCCATTTCACTTACTTTTTGATCAATTATCTTTTGAAAATTATCTCTGCGCTCATTCAGAAATTTAGTCACTTCAATTATTTCTGTATCATTAGAAAGAGCGCAAGCATATAAAGCAGCTTCTTCTAAGGTTGAGGCAACGATGATATTATCACTATTGAATAATTTTTCATCAGTTCCAAGGAATATTGTAACAACCGGTTTCTTAAAATTTTTCAATTTAGAATCGATTTTGTTCACTACACTTGGATGTGGTGGCTTTGCAATAAGCACAATAACTTTTGTTTCCTCATCATCTTGTAGTATTTCCATAGATTTCAAAAACATCATTCCTTCAACTTCTTCTTTGATATCTCGACCACCAGTTCCAATGGCTTGTGATATTCCAAATCCCTCTTCTGATATGATAGAGCTAACTTCCTGCAATCCTGTACCAGATGCTGCTACTATACCGATATGACCTTTGTTAACAATATTAGAAAACGCTAAAGAAACTCCATTTATTATTGCAGTTCCACAGTCTGGACCCATCATTAACAGATCATTTTTTATTGCATATTTTTTCAATTCAATCTCAGTTTCCAATGACACATTATCGGAGAACAGCATTACGTTAAGACCTTTTTTAAGAGCTTTCATGGCTTCTTGCCCGGCATATCTTCCCGCAATAGAAATGAGCGCTAGGTTGGAATCTGGTTGCTCTTGAAGTGCACCTTCCAAACTTTTAGGTCTATAAGAGCCCTGCTTATCCTTTTTATTACGTATCTTATTTAACAAATTATTTACATTTTCAAATATTTCTTCAAATTTATCTTCAAAATCTGATTTCACAACTATCAATAGGTCAGTATCATTATATTGCTCAAATTCTTTCTTGTATAATCCTGCTGTCCTCAGTATCGATTTATTTTCCTGAGTAGCCATAATAACCGTTGCATCTTGGACGTATTCCATCTTAGTAACATCTTGTCCCACGATCATTAAACTCACAGAATCAAAGTACTCACCTTTTTTAACTAAGCTTTTTATCATTTATACCTCCTTTTAATGTTAAAATAAATCCAGTAATCATATCTGATCCAGATGTGTGTCCAGAATTAATAACCTTCTTGCTATAATACGATAGTTTTGGATTATTATCTTGTTTCATTGCTTTTAATAATCCGTAAAAATTTTCATAAAATTGATTTTGAAAGGCAAATTTTAAAAAATTATTTGAAATGATATTATTACCAATAGAATTTTGAT
>LSCM01000045.1 GCA_001577185.1 Cloacimonetes bacterium TCS62
TTCATCAGATGCAATGTCCCCAAAATCTGCAGACGTTGTTATAATAGTCACATTCTCATTTTCAGAGGATAGAACTCCACTAACTGAATTTGCTATTTGAGAGCCATAATTCTTCAAACTAATTGATAGATCTATTTCATCACCTGCAACTGGTTCAGAATCGGTCTCAACTCCCTCTAGAGCAAGGTCGATATCATTAGCGATTACATCTATAGAATGAGTGAAAGGATAATAATTTTCTTTGGTTATAGTTACTTCTATCACCCCTTCAGTTTGTGAATCCAAGTAGATAGATGCAGATCCATTTTCCACTATTTCCGTTGCAAAAAACTCATCAGCTTTGATGGCAGTTACAACAGCTCCATCTAGTCCCGAAAGATCAATATCTAAATAGTTCGAACCTATTGAAACTTCATCCGGAAGATCACAGTTTATTAATTGAGGGACTTGTGTTCTAACTTGTAAAGAAGGATCTCCTAAAACATTATAAACATGAAAATAAAATTCCACATCTTCTCCCGGTCCATGCTGTAGTGGAAAGTTATTATAAAGTTCCATCTTTCCCCTTAGTAACGCTGAACTAAAAGTTAGAATATCTTCATCGAAAATTCCAGATATAAAACCAGAGTAAATAGAATTGTTATATTTTGTACTTGTATGTAGATCGGAAGGTCCTACGAAGATAACTCCACCTTTGGGATTGGATGGATTTCCTGCGCGTAACCATTTTTCACCAAAACAGGGATCAACACTACTTGCAAAATCTCCAGTATTACACACAAAAGAGGCAATTATCGGTAGCATATATCCATTATTTAGATCTTCAATATCATCTGCGTGATAGATAGGATAATGCCAACCATTAGCATCTCCCCAACCGCGGTAGCTTACGACTCCAACTCCATCACTTATTGATGATCCGATCGCTGAAGTTCCCGGATAGACGTTGTAATAAGGAGGCCAATAATAATATTCATCGATCTCATTGTATCCATAGTCTATCATTTTGTCTTTAGCCCATTTAGAGACTTTCACCGGAGTTGTGGGTGGAGGTGGTGTGGGACTGTAGTTTCCAGCAATAATAGTTGCATTCTTATACCAATGATCAGATTGCATAAAAGGTTCTTTCTCATATGATAATATTTTTGCTATCATTGTTTGAAGTTCAAACGGCTGATCAATCGACATTCTACCAATGAGCATTTCTGGAAAATAATCATCTCCTTCTAGCATGGTATATGGTTGATCGGTTACATCATCTTCAGATCCACTATGGATATAGAAAGAAGGAATAACGAAATCATCATCAATATCACCAATCAATAGTATATAATCGGGAGGAGAATCTTCTGTATCATAAATATTTTGAATATAACTTTTAATTGCACTATTTGTAGAGCCCACCTCGGATATCGTTGCAATCTCAGTGGCAATACCACGTGCATTTTTCCATTCTATAAATGGTTGTAATGAATTTATTAAAGATTCATGTGTAATTATCAACATTTTAGAAAGTGATGTATTTAAACCGTTCAGATATGAGGTTGCATAATTTTTAGCTATTTTATTATAAATTGGTAGAAAAGCTGTGGAAACGGTCTTTGGAATATTTACCGGATCTTTTTTAACTATGTCAAATTCCATTGTCTCAATTATAGAAACTTTCTGATCAGATTCTTTTATCCTATCTATGCGAACTTTATGACCGAAAAGTTCTCGCATGGTAAAACTGTCTTCTACTTGTACACGCTCATTACCATTTATGTTTCGTATTCCAATAAAATTATTATTTTTATCAAATTCCGATATTCGGCAGTTTTTCACATTGATTACCACACTTTTAGAAGCAACTGCGATAATTTCGGTAACAGATTTAATATCAGATAGTTTTTCATCATTTTTATAACTTACTCTTACTCCCTGCTGATCCTCTACATATTGAATAGATCCAAATATAGATGAGGCAAGAAAGGTTATGAGTAAATAAAACAATAGTTTTTTCAATTTTCCTCCAACTATTTACAAAAAAATTAACAAATAATTATTTTAATAAAAGCATTTTTTTAAGTTCGACATGCTCGTTCGCCTTGAATTTATAGAAATAAACTCCACTTGTAACAGCTACATTTTGATCATCCTTTCCATCCCAGACATAAGAATATTTTGCAGCATTGAGATACTCGTCAACCATCGTTTTAACTTTTTGACCTTTTATATTGTAAATTGAAAGATTGGTTTTAGAGGATTCTGCTAATTCAAAATTTATAGTTGTTGATGGACTGCGTCCGGCACTTGACGGATTAAAAGGGTTAGGATAGTTACCATGAAGTTTTGTAACTTTAGGTATGATCTCATTTCCGGAATTAGTATGTTCAATAGTGTATTCTACAGATGGTTCCGATTCATACTCTCCATATATTGCAGTAACAAAATATGTATAAGAGCCTGAAGTTATGTTTTCATCAAGATAATTTGTTTCCAGAACTTCTTCGATAAATTCTTCACCACGATAAACTTTGTAACCAGTAATATTTCGATTAGAAGTAGGAGCTTCCCACTCTATATATATATCCATTCCTTGAGTAGTAGCGATGAGATCTGTTGGTGGATAAAGAACGATGTTTACTTGCTCGATATTAGATGGATCAGATTCATATGAATCATCATATAATGCTGTAATATAATAGGAATAATTTCCACCGTTCAAACCTGTATCATCATAAGTAAGTAGCCCAGGATCATTTATTTGAGCTATCTCATCATCATTACGATAAACCTTGAAGCCACTAAGAGAACGAGATCGATTATTTTTCTCTATAATTTCAATTTTTTCTGAATTCTCTACTTTTTTTCTACCGGTGTTTATTTCTTCATGAGAGATTTGCAGTGTTCGAGCTATCGGTATATCCCATTGTAAAGTCACATCGTTAGCACTTATCGTAGATGTAAGATTCTCCGGCGACTGTAGATAAGTTAGTTCAAAATCCAGTGTAGTTGTTTGATTAACCAATACTTGAACGTTAGTTTCAGTTACTGTTTCATAACCTGCTAAACTTGCAATAACGTCATAAGTGCCTGGTATTGTAGGTAAAAGATAATCACCATTAGCATCCGGATGTGTTTGATGATTTCCAGATGATACGACAACATCTTCAAGATTACCAGTTCCTCCACTTAAGACTACATTACCTTCAATATAACCAATTCCCTGAGGATTTCCTCCTTCTATAATTACATCATCGAGGTACCAATAATTTATGTCATAGGAATCACCATCAAATGTAAATGATAATTGGAATGTCTCTGAACCAACATCTTCTGTATCAATTGTTACATTCTCTAATGTTGCTGGTAGATCTGCTGCCGGATATTCTACTACTGTATTCCAATTTATACCATCACTTGTTGTCTCCACTCTTAATGTATATCCACTTCCGCTATAATCATTTATCATGTGTCTGAATTCTAACTCTAAGGTTCCCGACCCCAAAGTATTAATAGGATCTGTCATTAATCTTTGGACAGCAGTGGTAGATGGTGACCATGAAAACTTAGCTTCAGGTGGTGTACCACCGGCATCATTAGATGAAGATTGATCCCAATTTATTTGCCCAGATGTTGAAGTAACGTCCCATCCATCAGGAGGAAATGTTCCCCCACTAAAATCTGTAGTTACCATAACTGGTATTTGAGAAATATTCAATACAAAAAGGTCACTCACTTCATAAGATAAATCTCCACTGAATAACCAATCTACAACAGAACCATGTCCAGTTGGAGCAGCACTATCTACGGTTACATTAAAGACTGCAGTAGAAATAGATCCTGAACTAATATCTCCCAAATTGCTTGAAGTAGAATTCAAAGTGAGATATTGATCCTGTGTAGAGATCTCTATGATAGAATTATAAACACTTGCTCCACCATCATTTGCAAAAGAGCACAAAATATCAGCTGTCTCTCCTGGATCCAAAATATTATTATCACCATCATCCACTAAAACAGAATTAAGTGAAATTTCTGGAGCATTTAATTCGATCGTAAAATTCAAATCCCAAGAATCTTCATTACTCACAATGGTGATATCGAATCCGGCGATATGTCCATCAGGACAATCTTCAGCAACATCAATGTTAAAATCAGTAAGATTAACTCCGGAATTTCCACCCAGAATATTGCTATAATTTGAGACTCCTTGGTTGATCGTTACATAATCATCATTGGTTGATATTGTTGCTATCACACCTGTTGCGGCATTTTCGCCTAAATTATTCAAATTAACTTCTAAATCAATATTCTCTCCATAATCAGCTTGTCCATTACCATTATCATCAAAGATTGATACACCACCTAAGGTTAGAAATGGTTCGATTAATGGAATTGGAGGTCCAGTGATAAGAAGTGCCATTTCATTTTCTAATTCTTTAGCTGGTAATGGATATGAATCATTAAATGTATACTCTAATCCCCGAGTAGCAGAATGATCTTCTATACCCACGGTTGCAAATTGTCCATGTTGTGAGGGATAGCTTCCTTGATCAACATTATTAATTTCTTTATACTGAATTTTCATTTCACTATCTCCGGTTGAGGTTGGATAGTAATTTGCATCGTATAAAATCAATTGGAAAGTTTCTTGAGCATTGTTATATTCATTTTGCATACCATCCCATTCTATGATAACAGAATGAGAACCAGAATCATAATAATGATAAACATCTCCTGTCATAAGGTCATCCCAGAAAGGAGCGATCATTGGTGATGGCCCTTGAGGACCGGGCATTATCCAGTTCATAAATGAAGTGTCATCTGTATGTCCCGGTGCAACCCATCCATTGGAGCATACCGTTAAAGAATTATATTCTTCACCGTAAAATCTAAATGTAATAGGAAGATTAATATCTGCTATGTCTCCTGTATTACCATTATCATTTAGATTAAGATCAGTTCCTATGTTATTTATTTCTATCCAGTTATAGACTGGAGCATTGTAATAATCTGTATCACCATCATCATAGATATAATAGCCATACGTATCTGGACCCAATGGATCTGTTAATGAAATTTCTCCAACATACAATGGAAAAGTAATTGTATCATTATAACCATCGCTATTATAGAGGTTAAGCTCTAAACTAAATTGACTTCCTGGTATAATTTGTGTATTAGTAGTTATCTCAAAAGTATTCGAACTATTGGTTGCAAAACCACCAGCAGAAACATTTCCAAAAACACCTATATCATCTTCAATCACTATCCTGCTATCATTAGAGAAAAGAGTTCCATTTACATTATTAGCAGATACCGAACCTAAGTTCTCAAGGTTAACAAACATTTCGGCAGTTTCACCAGGCTCAATTATACCATTTGGATCTTGGATAGTATAGTCATTTACATAAAGAAATGCACCGGAAACAGTAAAGAACATTACATCTGTCCACTGATTTCCAAGATCATCCTCAATCGTAATATTCAATTCGATCTGAGTACCATCTACGACATCAGAATCAATATTAAAGTCAAAATCATCAGCAGAAAAAATAGCATTTCCAGCAACAATATTACCATAATCTTCAGTATCATCAGAAATAGTTACAAATTCATGAGGTGATGTGATCGTAGCAACTACATTATCTGCTGTTTGAACACCAAAGTTCTTCAACATTACCTGAAGTTCGATCTCTTCACCCGGATTAATAACTCCATCGTTATTACCAGATGAAGTTCCTATATTATCATCATCAATAACTGTATCAAAAATATTTACAAATTGTTGTGCATCTCCAACTGTAAAATTACCAAGATGTGGAATGTAATTCTGTTTAGTTACCGTAAGATGTGCACTGCCTTCAATTTGAGCATTTATAGGAAGGTGTAAAAAACCATTATCATCAGTGTAACCTGATACAAAAATATCATCCTCACCCATAAGAGCTGTTATCCAAGCATCTTTCACAGCATCACCAGATGAATCTTCCACATTTATATCCAAGTAGTTTGTCCCAGTTGCTACCTGAGTTTCATAATTAACTATTAATTCTTGTGGTACTCTAGTCCATAAATCCATACCAGGATCACCCATCAAACTATTCCAGTAAGAGAAATTCTCAACATAACCACTAGTAGCAGGTTGTGGATAATTGAGATATAAATTTAATTTACCACTATTTAATGCCCCACCAGCATGGCTAATACCATCGACAAAAATACCATAAAATATACCAGAACTCACACTATTATTGAAACAAGTATGAGTTGATGTAGTTGCCGTTCCAATTGATGCTATAGCACCTTTTGGAGCTCCTGGAGCTCCTGCTCTTAAGAAAACTTCACTTTCAGCTTCCGAATAAGATGAATTAAAACTGCCTGTTCCACATGTAAGAATTACTGTAAAAGGTAACATAAATCCATTGTTAAGCGAAAGAATATTGTTTACGTCGAAACCACTCATACCCAGCCAACCACGATAATTAAAGTAACTTACACCGTTATTAAGACTGTTTGTCATGATAGAAGAATAAGCACCTGAATAAGCTTCAGTAAAATTCATATCTGGCTCAGCTAAAGTCATGATCTCTTTAATATGTTGGTTAGTATCGATCGTCGATGTTCCTGAATGAGAAGGATCACCAACTAAAACAGTTTCATTATACCAATCCGTATTCGTTAAATGTGGTTCTTTTTCATAGTTCAATAGTTTTGCAATAATTGTTTGAAATTCTGTATATGAATCAAAAGAAAGTCTCCCTATAAAAGCATCAGCAAGTATATCATTACCCTCTAAGCGAACATAACCATGATCTCCATATCCATTATAACCAAGATCGACTGTTGGGATAGAAAACGATCCTTCAGCATC
Organism: Cloacimonetes bacterium TCS62; assembly: GCA_001577185.1. GTDB lineage: Bacteria > Cloacimonadota > Cloacimonadia > Cloacimonadales > TCS61 > TCS61. The sequence continues at coordinate 6,860 of LSCM01000045.1, forward strand.
ACCAACAATACATATGAATTCAGGTGGATTTTGCCAGTTATCATAAGCATCTTGGATATAATTCTTAATCTCATTTACAGATGATCCCGTCTGCTGAGTACTAGCCGTATGTACAACGAATCCTTTTTGATGTTTCCATTCAGTTATAGATTCTAAATTATCTTCGATCGTATTATCATTAGGAAAAATAAAAAGGTAGCTAGGATCCTGATATTCCTCACGAGAAACAAAATCTTCATAATTTAATATTGTGGAGCGATACAATGGTTCAAAAACTCTGGATAATTTTCTATCACTTGTTTTAATATTCTTACCTTCATTACCCTCGATTTTTATATTTATGTCTACATTCTTTACAATCTCTAATTCCCTAGTTGCAGGATCATATTGGAAGGGATTGATCGTAATTTGAACTACACGCAGATCTCTCATTATTGCTGGCGTACCGATTTCAATATTTTGCTTAGGAAATATTTCTGATCCTTGGTAAAAAGTATCATCCAAAATAAATTCACCGGAAATCGGTTGATTTTCACTTTTTAGAGGCTGTTTTGGAAATATTTTAATATTCGATATTACTTCTTGAGTAATTGCATTTACTGAATATGTAACTTCTCCATGCTCGGGTATGGCTATAATTCTAGTAAATTTGGGAAGTGAAGGTTTTCCCACTTCTAAAAATTCTCCTTCATCCTTATAACTAATTTTATAGTATTTCTGGCCATTCTTACTAATCTCTGTTTTCTTATAACCATTTAATGAAAATGTAATATTGTTTTCAAATCTGTTGATTGAAGAATTAGTAAAAAGCTCTTTTCCATTATTGTCTGGGATATCTACCCATTCTGCAAAAAGTATTGAACAACTAATTAGAATAATTGTTAAAATAAATAATTTCTTTCTCATTTTTATATATCTCCTATATATTTTACATATTTACCAATGTAATGCAATATTCATTCCATCTACACTAGGTGAAGTTTGTAAATTTGATATGGGTATTTTGTCAAATTAAAACAAAATAAATATACTGAAATTTGAAAGTTATAATTATTTTTATAAACTTAGGCTGTATTAACAAAAATAAACCTTGAAAACAAAAAGACCAAACCAATGATTATTCTATTTCCAAGGTTATAGATGACTATTTTA
>LSCM01000046.1 GCA_001577185.1 Cloacimonetes bacterium TCS62
CTAGGAACTATAGGATTTTATTTTTCCGAAATGTATGCAGAAATGAAGGGTTTTTCTTTCCTGGATAGGATCTACGCATCGTATTTTCAGTCTGTAACAACCAGAACTGCTGGTTTTAACACAATAGATAATGCTAATTTAAGTATGAGTTCAGTTTTTCTGTCGATCATTTTAATGTTTATTGGAGCATCTCCTGGTTCAACAGGTGGTGGTATAAAAACAACAGCTTTTATAGTTATTGTGGTCTCGGTTCTTGCTATGTTTCGCGGTAATAGAGACGTAAATATATTTAATCGTCGTGTCTCAAATGATGCAATAAAGAAGGTGATGGCATTGATAGCAGCATCTATCACATTTATTTCATTTATGATCTTTTTGCTGTTAATGTTCGAACCTTTTTCATTTGAGAAAATTTTATTTGAGGCTTTCTCTGCATTTGGTACAGTTGGTTTATCTATGGGGATCACATCAAAATTATCAGATTTTGGTCAGATAATAATCACACTACTGATGTATTTGGGCAGAGTAGGTCCTTTAACCTTAATATTTGCTATATCAGAGAGGAAAGATAAAACTCATTTTAAATTTGTTTCAGAAAAAATAACAATTGGATAATTAAATAAGGAGTAATTATGGCAAAATTTGCAGTAATAGGATTAGGTAAGTTTGGAATGAATGTAGCTATAACTCTTTTTGAAAAAGGTGCTGAAGTTATTGCAATTGATACAAATCAAGTGTTGATTGATGAGATTTCAGATAGAGTTAGCGTCGCTACAAATCTTAACAGTACCGATGAAAAAGCTCTCAAGGCAAACGGTATTCAAGATGTTGATGCTGTGGTTTTAGCCATTGGAAATAACATTGAGGTGAGCGTATTAACTACTGCTATACTAAAAAAACTTGGAATGAGTAATATCTATGCAAAAGTAGATAGTAAAGTTCATGGTAGAATATTGGAGTTATTGGGAGTGCAGAATATCATTTTCCCCGAAGAGCAAATCGGCATTCAACTGGCAAATACTTTAGTCTCAAGTAGTGTTTTAGAATATTTCGATATATCTACCGGACATAGTATCGTGGAGATAGTCGTCCCGGAGTTCTGGGTTGGTAAATCCTTAGAAGAAATCGCCTTACCTACAAAACGGGGAATTAATATTATTGCTATTAAGTATAGCAGACAAAATGTGAATGAAGAAGGTGAGAATATTATTGAAGAAAAGATCAATGATATGCCTGGAGCAAAAGACGTAATCGAAGAAAATGATGTAATAGTATTGATCGGTCCAAAATCAAAAATAGATGAATTGATCAAAGAGACTACGGAGGTTGTATAAATGAAACTTACATATATTGGAAAAATTCGTGTTTTAATTGTTGCGATTTTTATTATTTCGATAATCCAGTCTGCTACTGTCTTGCACATTGTTGGTAATATCGGTCAATTTGATGATGTTTTATTAAAGATCCAAAATACACTTTTAGTGACTTTATTTATACAGTTTATTATAGTTATGATCTTAGTTTTTTATATTCCGGTTTATCTTCATAAAGCATTTGCAGAAGTACAAAATTTATTGCTAGATATAAATAAAGGATTGTATTCTATAGATATTGATCTTGATAATTATAGAGCTTCAATGGATAAGAACTTCTTTGGTCTTGTTGAAACAATTAAGACAATGCTGGAATCAATTAGGAACTTTGATAAATTAAAAAAGAGTAAGATCATTGAACATCATCATAGGATCAATACGATTCTAAAATTATCCGATAATGGGTTCATTATTTTGGATATCAAAGGTAACATTGTTTACATTAATGATAATGTAATAGATACATTTTCTGCATTCAAGGAAAAAACTAATTTAGTAGAGACATCATTTCCACCCGAAATAGAAAACAATATTAAGAAATATGCATCTAATGTTTTAAAATCTCAAACTAAGCAGGAACCACAACAATTCTTTATTCCGAATCTAAAACGACATATAATCGTTAACAGTGGAGTTATTAGAGATACAGACGGTAATGCAACTGGAGCTGTACTTACACTGACAAATTTACAAAAAAAGAAACAAGAAAAAAAGCAACAAGATAAACAGGATGAATCCACAAATAATAAGAATTAATGAAAATTGAGTACAGAGATAATGAAGAATTAAGGATCGATAAGTTCCTGTCAGATCAGGATATAGATGAACTATACTCCCGTACGCATGTTCACAAACTCATTCAGAAAAATTTTATTAAAGTAAACGGCAGTTCAATAAAGAAAAGTTATAAACTAAAGTTTGGAGATATTATCCAGTTGAAATTTCCTCCGGAGAAAAAAGTTGAAGTTATCCCTGAGAAAATGGATATAATGGTACTTTATGAAGATGAGTATTTAGCTATTGTGAATAAACCTGATGATCTTGCTGTTCATCCTGCTCCTGGACATCCTAGTGGAACTCTTGTAAATGCAATTATGCATAAATTCAAGGGGAACCTTTCTTCTGGAAGTCATAAATTGAGACCTGGGATCGTTCATCGGTTGGATATGGATACAAGCGGGGCTATTATTATTGCAAAAGATAACAGGACACATTCACTTCTTTCAAAAATGTTTCAAAATAGAGAGATAGAAAAGATCTATAGAGCGATCGTAGCTGGTGAACCAAAACAACAAGAAGCAACTATTAAAACTTCAATAGATAGAAGTAAAACAAACAGAAAAAAAATGACCGTTGCTGAATCTGGTAAACAGGCAATTACTCACTATAAAATAATCGGACACTATAATTTGTTTTCTTATTTAGAGTTAAATTTGGAAACGGGAAGAACGCATCAGATCAGAGTACATCTTTCTCATATCAACTGTCCGATCTTAGGTGATGAGACTTATTCAAGTTTGAAACGGAGCTTAAGTATGTTACCGAACCATTATCACAAGAAACTAAAGTATTTAAGGGCAAATCACCTAAAAAGACAGGCTTTGCATGCCTATAAAATAATCTTTGAACATCCAATAAACAATAAAAAGATAGATGTAACAGCTCCGATACCAGAAGATATGAAATATACACTAAATTGGTTAAATGAATTTTTTGGAAATGAATATATGTAATTATTGCATTGTTATTGACAAAATAAAAGAATTCTAAAATTTCATAACCAGAATTTGAGGTAAAAATTATGAATTGTGAAAATAAAAAGAGAAATTTATCTTATTGTAATTGTACTTATTCCTGTGCAAAAAAGGGAATATGTTGTGAATGTATTAAATATCACCGTGAAATGAATCAATTACCAGCTTGTTATTTTCCGAATGATGCTGAGAAAACTTATGATAGATCAATAGAATATTTTATTAAACTTTATGAGCAGGGTAGAATTTAATGTTTATTATTAAGCCACTCTCTTTCATTGTTTTCAATATGCTAGCAGGCTTTTTAATAATATTTTCCCTAAAAATAATATTGTTTATTCCGAAAAAGGAAAAAAGATTTGTGGGCACTAGAATTCCCTTAACCCCAGCCTTGATTTATAGAAAAAAAATTTGGTTGATCAATAAATTAACCAAGATGCTCAAAAATTATATAGTTGATACCCAAGATGAAAGTTACGATTCAAGAATAACAAAGTGGGAACAAAAGACCTTTCATAAGGCCTTTGCAAAGCTTGAATTCATATCAAATTTTAAATTTCTACCAAGCTCATTAAAGCTGCAAATTCGCCATTTTCTCGCTACAATAGTTTATGAGGTGACAAAGCAATTTTTACGCAGCTTTGTTCCTTATTTAATGGAGCGATACAATATAAAGCAATACATTGAGCTAGTCGATCTCAAGCTTGATGTTAAGATCCTGGAAGGTTACTTTAATCGTTATGTTTTTCGTTATTTAACGATGTTCACGCTTTCTGTGTGTTTTCTCATTGGTCTTGGTAATGTGATAATTTATTTAATAGTTAAATAGGAGCATTATGCGTAAAAAAGATCTAATTTGGATATTTGCAATCATTATCATTGCTTTGCTTATTTATTCTCGGTTAGTTGAGAATAGAGATCCTATACCGACTCAATTATTAGAAGATGAAAATACTTCAATAAGACAAGAAGATTCTTCAAATATAAGAGAAAAGGAAGATATTCTAAATTTTACTCGACAAAATGCGATCACAAATTCCATAAAAAAAGTTCAACCTGCCGTTGTAAGTGTGAACGTGATCAAAACTAAAATAGTTAGAAGACGCATGAGTTTTTTCTTCAACTTTTATGATGAAATTCCTTACAATGTTAAAGCTATTGGCTCTGGTGTTATATTTTCCAATGATGGCTACATAATCACTAACCAACATGTGGTCGAAGGAGCTACTGAAATTAAAATCATCTTAACCGATAACCGACAATTTGAAGGTAAAATAGTTGGTTCGGACAAAATTCACGATATTGCTATATTAAAAATAGATGGGAAAGATCTTCCCTTTGCAAAACTTGGAACTTCATCAGATCTGATTATTGGAGAATGGTCTATTGCTTTAGGTAATCCTTATGGATATCTTATGAAAGATAGTAAACCGAGCGTATCTGTTGGTGTCGTTTCCGCGGTGAACCGAGATTTTGCAGAGAATCAAAATGGTAAGATATATCGTCGTATGATCCAAACTGATGCAGCCATAAATCAAGGGAACAGTGGGGGACCACTTGTGAATATCCGGGGTGAAGTTATTGGGATTAACACGTTTATCTTTTCGGAATCGGGGGGAAGTATTGGCATAGGTTTTGCAATTCCTATCGACAGAGTAAAAAAACAAACTAAAGAAATAGTGGAATATGGAGAGATCAGAAAAATCTGGTTCGGTTTTAAGGTTCAAGATATTAATCCAATGCTAGCTTCCTATTTCAATTTGGATAATATGAACGGTGTATTAGTAAATAATTTGGAGAAAGGAAGCCCAGCCCAAAAAGCAGGTTTGCAAAAATTGGATATTATCACAAAGATAAACAGTTCCAAAATCAAAGATACCACCGATGCTGAAATGGCTATCACAGATATAACGATCGGTGACAGGATCATTTTGGAAATAATCAGAGATGGCAGAAGACGTAGTATAGAGATCATAGCGAGCGAATATAAAAGGGAGTCAAAATGAAAATATCTTTTGGAAAATTGAGTTTAATTATGTTGTTTACAATTTTCGGTTTATCTTCTTGCAATAAGGGTAAGCAAACAAAAGCCCAAAAGCAAGATAAAATACATGTTGTTGAGAAAGGTACGATTGTTGTAAAGTTAGAGGAGACAGGAGAGATAGAACCTATCAAGACCGTTGAAATAAAATCCAAAGTAAGTGGTAAAGTAACTAGAATATTAGTTGCAGAAGGAGATTTTGTAAATGAGGGAGATGTGATTGCTGAGATAGAGCCAGATTATAATCAAGCTGAAACTATTTCACGCGTTAAAAAGAATTTAGAATTAGCATCTATTCGACTGGAAAATGCAGAAAAAGATCGTAATGAGAAGTTAGAGCTATATAAAAAAGAATATATTTCTGAGAACGTGTTCGATAGTGTTAGTGATGAATTGAAAAGAGCTCAACTGGAATATGCAACTGCACTGAATGATTATGATCTGATCAAGGAGATCGAAACAGAAAACAGTGTATCAAAAATAATTTCCGGAGCATCCGGAACTGTAATTCAAAAACCGGTTGAAGTAGGGGAAATGGTAGTTTCCAGTACCGGTTCATACTCTGCCGGAACTGTAATCCTGCGACTAGCGGATCTCAAAAGAATGATCGTAAAAACTCATATCAATGAGGTAGATATTTCTAAAATAGAAAAAGATCAAGGAGTTAAGATCCAGGTCGACGCTTATCCATACAAGGATTATTTTGGAAATATTTCAAAAATTGCCTCAATGGCAATAGATTATAATAATGTAAAAGCATTTCCGATAGAAATTGAAATTGAAAAAGTAGATGATAAATTAAAACCCGGTATGACTGCCAACATTACCATCATCGGTGAAAAAAGGGAAAATATTGTAGTAGTTCCGATTAGATGTCTTTTCTTAGATGATGAAGGTAATGATATAATTTACAAAGTTGTAAATGATACAATAAGCACTTCAAAAAAAGTTAAAACAGGTATCAATGATTTTCAGAAAGTTGAGATAATTCAAGGTATAGCGTTAGGTGATTCTATCTCATATTCCGAACCAAAAAAGAAAAATGAAGATCTTGATATAAAATTCAAATAACCAAAAAATTAATCTTAGTAGGAGGAATGATGAAAGTATTTGTAGCAGGTTTATTAACGCTCGTTATGGTGATCACAGGTTGTGCGGGACCTACCCAAACTGTAAAAAGAGTAGCGACAGATGAGGTATCTGATCTTAGTGGAAATTGGAACGATACAGATTCTAGATTGGTAGCTGAACAAATGATAAAAGATCTAATGTATCGTCCCTGGATCTCAGAATATAATATGGAATACAGTGAAAAGCCAACTCTTATAGTTGGCAGTATAAGAAATATGAGCTCCGAACACATTCAGACAGGAACTTTCGTAAAAGATATAGAACGGGAACTTATCAATAGTGGAAAAGTTCGTTTTGTAGCTAGTAGCAAGGAAAGGAAAGAGATTAGACAGGAAAGAATGGAACAACAATCATATGCATCTGAAGAGACAGCAAAACGTTTAGCCGCTGAATATGGAGCAGATTTTATCCTGACAGGTAAGATCACGTCTTCGGTAGATGCAATTGGTGGAAAATCAGCAAAGTTCTATCAGGTAGATATGGAACTGATCAATGTAGAAAACAATGAAAAAGTCTGGATTGGGAGTAAAGAGATCAAGAAATTTATAACAAAATCCAGAGCGAAATGGTAAATGAAAATTATCACTAAATTTATTATTTTGATCTTATTCTTAACTCTATTGATGAGTTGTTCCAGCATGAAAACCCAAAAATCGCAATTTGTTGGTATTGAGAAGAAGTTAAAAGTTCATAATTACAGCGGAGCTATCTCTGGCTTAAGATCAGCAAAAGACGAATTTTACACGAAGAAAGATCGGGTGATATACTATCTTGATCTTGGTATGTTGTATCATTATAATAAACAATTTGAAAAAAGCAATCAAATGCTTTCTAAAGCAGAGAGAGCCATTGATGAGCTCTATACAAAGAGTATAAGTCGAGCAGCGGCTTCTATGCTACTTAATGATAATGTTCTTGAGTACTCCGGTGAGGATTATGAGGATGTATATCTTAATGTATTTAAAGGGTTAAACTACATAGCTTTAAATAAGTTTGATGATGCTTTTGTAGAGATAAGAAAGATCAATATAAAGCTTTCTAAACTAGAAGCTAAACACACGAAAATGGCTGATCAATTAAATCTTTCCAAAGATAAAAAAACTAATTTCAAAGCTGGTAAGAACAAATTTCATAACTCTGCATTAGGTAGATTTTTGAGTATGCTACTGTATAGGATAGAAGGTCAATATGATGATGCAAGGATCGATTTAGATAAGATCAGAAAAGCTTGGGAATTACAATCTCAGGTTTATGATCATCCACAGCCGAATTTTTCCAGTTACTTAAAAAACTCAGATAAGGTTAAAGTTGATCTCATTAGTTTTATCGGAAGAGCACCAGAAAAAAAAGCTAATACACTTTATATTCATACGGAAAAAGATATGATTATCATTGGAACAACAAAGGAAAATCCTCGTCATAAAGAAAATTTAGAAACTCTGGATATTATTAACTGGGCTGGTGTAAAGAAAGGCTACCATTTCAAATTTCAAGTACCAAAGATGAAAAAAAGACGATCAAACG
>LSCM01000047.1 GCA_001577185.1 Cloacimonetes bacterium TCS62
TGTCCACGATGTTATGCTATTCATCACCTAAGTACTAATAAATTCAAAAAAATCTCAATCTAAAATGAAAATAGCTACTTATAATAATCCCTCTTTATTTTGCTTTAGTTTTTCTATAATTTTTTTTACTTCTTCACTACGATCTTTCCGGACAACCAGGATTGCATCATCACTTTCTACAATTACAGAATCATTTATACCGATAAGAGCAATAAATTTTTTAGTATTGATATAATTATTCTCGCTATCTAAGGTCATGTTTTCGCAATTCAAGACATTGTTGTTTTCATCTTTATTAGAAACATCAAATAAGGCATTCCAGCTACCTACATCGTTCCATCCATAATCTACTGGAATGACAATTCTTTTCTCAGCTTGTTCCATAATTCCGATATCGACCGGTATTTTTGGCATTTGTGAATATATCTCAGATATATCTACATGCAAACCTTCAGCATCCCATTTTTTCTCGATCTGATCTAGAACTTTTTCTACTTTGGGAAGATAATCTTTATATGCCTTAAGTATCGTCTCAATTTTCCAGATAAACATGCCACTATTCCAGAAGAAATTTCCTGCATCTAAGAATTCTTTCGCTTTTTTTAAATGCGGTTTTTCTTTAAATTGTTTCACGTTAAACATTCCACCTTCAATTTCATTCTCCGCTTCGATATAGCCATAACCTGTAGCAGGATATTTTGGTTTTATTCCGAAAGTTACCAAATTATTTTTATCAGCTGCTTTTTCTCCTTTATCCAGAGAAGCTAAAAAATCATCTTTCTGAGCAATTAGATGATCAGAAGGCAATACGACCATCTTTTCATTTATATCGTATCTCTGCCTGAGATATCGAGCACTCAAAGCGATACAGGGTGCAGTATTCCTTCCAAATGGCTCGATGATTATATTTTCATTTGGTAAATTAGGTAAATGCTGCTTAGTAAGTTCTGCTTGAGATTGTGATGTTACAATAAAGATGTCTTTAATATTAATTTTTGAACTCAACCTATCCACGGTCATCTGGATCATTGAACGATTTGAAACAATTTGTAAAAATTGCTTTGGCTTAGATTTCCTACTTAATGGCCAAAATCTTGTGCCAACTCCACCAGCCATGATTAATGCGATCATTATACCTCCAGTTAATAATAATTGCAAATGAATATATTAATTGAATAAACTTCTATTTCTTTTGTCTTGTATCAATTATGTTTGTATTCGAAGGTAATGTCAAATCAAAAATATTTGCAGGTAGTTTCAGATTTACTTTAGCATTACTAAATTTATAATGAACACTATTCATATTCTCATCTAATATAAGAATATCGTATAATAAAGAATCCTTGATACTCAGATGGATCTGTTCATTTTCCTGAGTTGACAATTTAATCTTATAATTTTTATTATCAGCTTCAATAAGTTCTTTCTCCGAATTATCCCAATAACGTGAGATAAATTTAACTGGTCGTATATCCGCTTCTATGTTGTTTGAAATCATAGCTTGATCCGTATTCCCATCGTACATAGTAACAGATTTATGGTCTATCAATAAGAACTGTTTATTTGGCTTAGAATAATCCAATAGAAGATGATCTTCATCATAGAATATCTCACCTTGTGTTTTTTTAATAGTCTTTAAATCTATCCAGTAGTTTTCTTGTATGAAAGAAGCCTTGTAACTCTTTATTTTAGAATACCTTACAAGAATATCCGAATAAATCTGTTTTAGTTGGTCAGATTCAGCTGCTAGGAATGATATAATTGAAACAAACAGAATTATTGTAAAAGTTTTAAGATAATCCATACTCTTTCAAATCCTTTTCTGTAACTAAAACATCACGCGATTTACTCCCAACATGTGGTCCGACCATACCAGCCTCTTCCAACATATCAATCAGCCTCCCAGCTCTAGCATAACCAATTTTGAAATGTCTTTGCAGCATTGAAACAGAAGCTGAACCAGCTGAAACAACTGCTTTTGCAGCTTCAGGAAATAATTCATCATCAAAATCAAGTTGGGATAATATCGGAGCTTGTTCTTCAATGATCTTTATTTCATCCTTTGGTTTAGGTTGTGTTTTAAGATAATCTACAACTTCATGTACTTCCTCTGGTTCAATGAAAGCTCCATGAATTCTAACGGGATTGCCACTACCGGGTGCTATGAAAAGACTATCTCCTCTTCCCAATAACCGTTCAGCTCCATTAGCATCAATAATTACTCTAGAATCGATCTTTGTAGAAACTTTAAATGCAATTCTAGAAGGAAAATTAGCTTTGATGATACCGGTTATTACTTTGATAGAAGGCCTTTGAGTAGCTAAAATCAAATGAATTCCAATTGCTCTTGCCATTTGAGCAAGTCTTGTGATCGGTCGCTCCACTTCTCTTCCAACCGACATCATAAGATCTGCTAGCTCATCTACAATGATGATAATATATGGTAAAGGTCTGTCTTCTATTTTTTCTTCATCCTTATTATTATTGAGCTTTTTGATCTTTTTGTTATAAGCTTTCAGACTTTTTACTTTATATTTTTGTAATAATTCATATCTTTTTTCCATTTCTCTTACTCCCCACTCCAAAGCCATGAGAGCATCGTCATTATTTGTAACAACATCTTGAATAAGGTGAGGAATTCCCTGGTATCCTGAAAGTTCTATCCTCTTTGGATCTATAAGAATAAATCTTGCATCCTCCGGGGTTGTACGAAACAATATACTATTTATAATTGTATTTACGCAAACACTTTTTCCAGAACCTGTTGCCCCTGCAATCAGTAGATGTGGCATCTCTCCTAGATCGGCAACCATTGGTTTTCCAGAAATATCTTTTCCCAATCCGATAGCCAATTTACTGGTCATCTTTTTCATCTCTTTAGATTCTAGAATATCTTTCAAGTAGATCGTATCACGATTAATATTTGGAATTTCAATTCCGACTAATCCTCTACCTGGTATAGGTGCTTGCACTCGAATGCTTTTAGCCTTTATAGCCAGTGTTAGATCATCTGCTAGTGTATGAAATTTATTTACCTTAACACCAGGAGCAGGATCAATTTCATATTGTGTGATAATTGGTCCAATATTTACATTCGTTACTTCGGCTTCAACCCCAAACTCCGCTAATTTTTCTATTAATATTTTGCTAGTCCTCTGAATATTTTCCTCTATCTCTTTTCTATCTTCTTTGCTTGTGATACTACTCGACAGATAATGAGCAATATTTGGAATTATATATTTTGCTCTTTCATTATTTTTTATCTTAGCTTTTTCTTGAGTAAGCTCCTTTTTAATTTCAGTTTTTTTTGTAATCTCACCTTTGACCTTTTCTTTTTTAATGTTATGGTCGGTTATCTTAGGTGTTTTTTTCTTTTTCTTCTTATTCTTCTTGCTTTTATAAGGTTTTCTCTTCAATTTATGCACAATACTCTTAGATAATTTTGGGATGTTTACAAAAAATAATTTGATTTTCTGTGCTAATTTTACAAAAAATATCTTTATATTTTCTACTTCAAAAATTAGTAAAATGCAAGTTACTATTATTGCTGAAGAAATTATTATAGTTCCAGTACTACTGAAAAATCCTGTAAAAAATTGAAAAATTTTCCATGGTATATAACCCGCATGAAGCTGCGTATCTGATTTAATAAAAAATAATAAAATATTTGAAAAAAAAGCAAAAGTCACAAAGCAGATTGTTTTTTGGATCGGATGTTTTTCTGATCGGAAAAAGGTTATAAAAAACCCCATTAAACCTGTTCCAACGAATAATGATATACTGAAGAATTTTCCAAAAATATAAGTCAACCAATAACCAAAAAATGCTCCAAAAGGTCCTATCAGGTTCTTTACACCTGGAAATTCAAGCTTTAATATCTTAAAAATATTTAAATCCGCCTGTTTTAAAGTTCTATAATCGTTCACGATCATACTAAAATTGCCAAAAACAGATAGAATAAAAAGAATGGAAATTAATAGTAATGTTACTCCAAAAAAAATAGTTACAAATTTATTGTTCTTTGATTTCTTCATAATACTCCTATACGCTGAACCTAATATTTAAAACATCTCCATCTTTCACAATGTAATTTTTACCTTCTAATTGATACAATCCTTTTTCTCGTAGTGTACTTTCACTTCCACAACAGATCAAGTTTTCATATGAAAAGCATTCAGCACGAATGAATCCACGTGCTAAATCACTGTGAATTTTAGCTGCAGCTTCTACAGCAGTTGCACCTTTCGTGATCGTCCAAGCTTTAACTTCATCATTCCCCACTGTGAAAAAGCTAATATAACCTAAGAGATCATAAGAAAATTTAGTTAATCTAACTCTAGCCGATTCAGCGATATTCATTTCTTCGAGAAATTCTAAAGCATCCTCTACTGAAAGATTATACAATTCCATTTCAAAATTACCAGCGAATTCTATGACTTTATTTTCTTTTTCAATTTCTTTGATCAATTCTTGATTAGAACCAAAATTATTTTCATCTGAATTTAGAATTATCATCAGGGGTTTTTGTGTTATAAATTGAAATCCCTTAATCGCTTTCTTTTCATCATTTGAAAGTTCTAAATCTCTTACAGGGATCTCTTCACTTAATGTTTCACTTATTTTATGTAAAACTTTTTCTTCTAAGATCAATGCTTGTTCTTTTATTCCTTTTTTTTTGCTCGATTGTATGTTCTCTAATCTTTTTTCAGCAATAAGAAGATCGGAGATTATCATTTCGGCGCTAATTTTTTCAATGTCAGAGAGAGGATCAACCTTTCCACACGTCTCCGATATAACTTCATCATCAAAATTTCTTATAACCAAAGCTATTGCATCTGTTCGCTTTGCTAGGGAAATTAAATTTGGAGGTAATCCTTTTTCATCACCTGATAAACCAACAAAATCTATATATTCAATATTTGCAAACTTTGTTTTATCCGGCTTGTACAATTTTTTGAGTTCTTTCACTCTTTCATCTTCAACATCTACTACTCCTAAATTCGGCTCAATTTTGTTTGTGGCATAAGAAGTAATCTCAGCATCTAATCCTGTAAGTGCGTTAAAAATCGTAGTTTTACCTGAATTCAACAATCCTAATATGCCTATCTTCATATCTAGTCACCCACCACTAACTTTCTTAAAGATAGAACTTCTTCGGGTTTTAGAACTCTCCACATCCCAGGTGGAAGTGAACCAAGTTTTAAATTGCCGATTTGTAGTCTTTTTAATTCCAAAACTTCAGATCCTATTTTTTTTATCATTCTTCGAATTTGCCTTTTTCTTCCCTCATAGATTATCATTTTCAATTCAGAAGTGTTAGTTTTGACTTTATTTACAAAGACTTTAGCCTTTTTTGTTTTTCTATTATTAATCATAACTCCATTCCGTAAATGTTCTATTTGGTCATGACTTAGCTTTCCTTTAATTAATACTTTATACGTCTTAGATAGTTTATACCGAGGATGTATTATTTTATTTGCAAAATCACCATCACTTGTGAATAGTAGCAAGCCCTCCGAGAGGTAATCTAAACGGCCAATAGAAAATATATGCATATCAAAGTCGGGTAGAAGATCATATACAATTCTTCTGTTAAATTTATCCTTTTTAGTTGTAAGGTAATTTTTAGGCTTATTCATCATAAGATATATCATTTTATCAGAAGGCTCAACTTGTTTATTATCAAATTCTACCACATCTTTTTCTGTATCCACTTGATAAGCAAGATCTATCATCTTTTTACCATTAACTTTTATTCTACCAGATGTAACAAATCTCTCAACTTTACGCCTGGAACCCAAATTACATTGAGCTAAATACTTATTTATTCTTACCATTCTTCCAAACTTTTATTAACTATTTTTTTAAATAATTTGTTGATAATCTCATCCTGAGCTGCAGATTCTGTTTTGAATTTACTTGTAGGATCTGAACTTGAATAACTCTCTTTTATTTCCAAAGCATTGTTTTGCCATATTATCTCATTTTTTTTAAGATCCGTAAATATAATCTTGAATAATATACGAACTTCATACTCCTCAATATTCTGTGTACCATAATCTCTTATTTTGTTTGAATAGTCTATAAGCTCGCCTTCAATTAAACAATCTGCGTTTTGAGTAACAATCTTGAGTCTTCCATTACTCTGAAATTTAGAAGCTAATATCTCTACTACTTTATCTTCCAATTGATACTGAACAGTTGTATTTTCAAAGACATTAATCTTAATAGTATCCAAATGAGGATAACCACCAGAATATACCGAGTAGCTACATCCAGCTAAAATTACCAAAAGAATATAAAATATTTTTTTCATAGGCTGTAGCAAGAGAAATGTTTATTAAATGTCAAGAAAATAGTGATATATATTGACAGAAAATTTTAATCTGTTGTTAATGATACAAAAAATAGGAGAAATTATGGCAGAAAAGTTTTTAACATTACGCGAAGTTGCTAATCATCTAAAAATAACAGATTCTGTTGTTAAGGAGATGATAAAAGCAAAAGTTTTCCCAACTAAAAAAGTGAGTGGTTCAGATAAGATCAAAAAAGCAGATGTAGAAGAATGGCTTGCTAATCTTAATGAACGTGAAGTTGAGCAGTTAGCGATTAATAGATCAGTTACTCGTTTCACCGACTATTTTAATCAAGACAACATCATATTAGATTTTCAGGCATCAAATAGATATGAAGCCATAGGGGAAATGTCTAGATTTGCCAAAAAAATTAAGGTAGTACGAGATCATCGATGGTTATACAAAGTCGTAATCGCCCGCGAAGAATTAGTTTCAACAGCTGTTGGCAATGGTGTTGCTTTACTACATCCCAGGCATTTCCATCAATCGAAGATAAAAAAACCGACGATCTTGCTGGGACGTTCCAACCAAGAATTAGAATTTGAATCAATTGATAATAAACCTGTTAATATTTTTTTTATGCTTTTACTTCATAATGATGCTCAGCATCTTTTTTCAATTTCCTATATTTCAAAATTACTTCTTCATAAGAATATTTTAAAGAAATTAAAAACAACAGATTCCAAAGCAAAAATTGTCGAATTAATCACAACTGAAATACAAAAAAATAAATGTTCCACGTGAAACATTAAGGTTTTTTGTAATATTTTTTTAACCATCTTAAGGTTCTAAAATAATTGTTTGCAGCATTCCACAAAATATAGCCATCAGCCTTTCCATTTTCTACAGCTTTAATTTGTGCAATAATGTACTCTGGAGAGTAATTTACTTTCCAACTATTTGCTTGTAAATATGGAATAACTTTACATCCTTTTTTTGTATATTTTTTAGTTAGTTTTACACCCTTGTAAACAATGTGATACGGTTCATTTGGAATATAATCCCTATAACCAAAATTATTGGCAAAATGCGATGAATAGATCATTGGATGGATTGAATCCAAATGCTTAGTCATTCTTACAATATTCTGACCTGTCTGCAGTATATCTGCTCTTCTTTGCCAGGCTACAATAGCAAAAACATCGGCAGTTAATTTTATTTCTTCTCTCTGACAGATAACTTCAGCCCGTTTTATAAAATCGACAATAATATCTTCTTTTTCCCGCCATACATAAGAGCTATCAACAGTAGCAAGCAATGAATCTTCTCTTTGAAAATGGAATACTGCCTTATCTATCTTACCCTGGGTCGGAAATCTTATATAATCAAGTTGAATCTCATCCACACCTTGAGAAGCAACATAAGATATAAGATTCAACAACATTTCTTGATATTTCGGATTTGAAGAATCGACCCAAGAAGGTTTTCTTCTTTCACTCTCTTTCCAAACATTACCATTTGCATAAAATGGTCTTAAAAGCGAATCCATTCCCGCAGAAAATTGATC
>LSCM01000048.1 GCA_001577185.1 Cloacimonetes bacterium TCS62
TTTTAAATTCATCATGATGTTCTCTAACGACTTCAATAGTAGATGTTCCGATCGAACCCGTTATACCTAAAATTGCGATTTTTTTCATAGAGAATAACCCAGAGATAGGCGTTGTGAATTTTCTAATTCTGTATTATGTTGGAATGAATAATTTACTTTCCAATCTTTCCAGCTAAAGGAAAAACCGGTTGTGAAATTGTTAATTTCATAACCTAAATAAAAATCTAAAAATTGATTTATATCTAAAGCAGCTCCAATATGATAGTCAACACTTAAAATACTTAAAGAAAAATTAGACGCAAGCTCCCTATTTTCGCCATAAACTTCATTCCGGAAAAACAACTTCATATTTTTGCTTACTATTGGTAGAATTGTGTCATATCTAAGCTCGTAATCCAAGGAAGGATTGATAAATTCATGTGTACTATTTGACCATAGTATATGAGTTGTAAAGATATCACGGAGTTTAACTGACAGTTTAAGATTTGAGTTTATTTGAAAATTAGTACTTATATCTGCACCAAAACCATAAGCATTATCATCTGCAAGATTTCTGTATACAATTTTTGGAGTAATACCTAAGACATAATTTCCTATATTTCTATAAAGACCAAAATAGGCAATAATATCAGAATTATTGACAGAGCGATATTTATAAGGTCTATTCCCGTAATAAAGGCTATCCTCCGGATTTTCCAATTTAGTTAAAGGAATATCATCAATTCCTATTCTCATTACCGAAAGAGCAAATTTCTTCGATTTACCAAATATGGCAGAAAAAGTATCATACTTCAACAAACCAGCATATTCTTCAGCATGCATAAGTTCATATTTATTCTGAGTATAAGAGCTTAACAAAGCTGAATTCCAATAACTTGGTGCAAATGATTCATCATCAGTCAAGCCACATCCCCCAAGAGCAGAATTTCTTACACCAATATTTATATTAAATATTTCACCAGCATATTTTGTTGCAAAAAGGTTTATGGATGTAATTATGATCAGCAGTATAATAAGTTTTTTAATAATAATCTCCTATAAAGTTTTTACAAAAGAGCCAATAATTTTTTTCAATTTTCCTTTGGAAAAAGATATCGTCAACTTTGCATTTTTACCTTTCCCATTTACACTTAATATAACACCTTTTCCGAATTTAGCATGAGATATTTTTTGTCCAATCCTAAAATATTTTTCACTTTCCGATTTTATGTGTAAAGTAGTTTTCTTTTTGCTTTTTTTTCTGGAAGACCGTATATTATAGAAGCTGCTTGCATCACTTTTCCTAATCAAATCATCATCAAATTCCATTAAAAACCTGCTAGGAATAGTGGAAATAACTGTATTAAAAGTACGTCTCATATTTGCATAACTCATAAAGACCTTCCGTTTCGCTCTTGTGATAGCAACATAAAGTAGACGGCGTTCTTCTTCTATTTGCCTTTCATTATCGATAGAACGTGAATGAGGTAAGAGCCCATCTTCCAAGCCAGCAATAAATACATAATCGAATTCCAATCCTTTTGCATTGTGCATTGTCATCAGCTTCACTGATTCTTCATTTTCATTGTAGTTATCTAAATCTGTTTGTAAAGATATATTTTGCAGATAATTATTCAGCAGTGGATCTTCTCCTGTTTCGAGCTTAAAGTTCTCAGAAAATTCCTCCGTCGCAGCTACAAATTCTTTGATATTTTCAAAACGTGAGATATCTTGCGGATCATCAGTATCATATATTTCATCTAATTCAAGATCCGAGATCAATTTTTCTACAAATTCCGAGATCGCTAATTTTTTAGATTCTTTCTCCCATTTCTGCAGCTTATGTTTGAATTCTTTTATCCGCTGCGCAGTATACCCTAAATATTTTAATAGATCTTCGTTCAAAACAGATTGGTAAAGGGTCATTTCATTATCACTGGCAAAGTCGATGATTTTTTGAATAGTAACTTTTCCAATTCCTCTACGTGGAAAATTTATTATCCTCAGTAAACTCTCGTTATCCTGATGATTATTTAGGATCTTGAGATATGCTAGAATATCTTTGATCTCTTTTCTTTGATAGAAATTAACACCACCAATTATTTGATATTTTATTCGCATTCTAGTAAAGGCATTTTCAAAAACTCTAGATTGGGCATTAGTTCTATACAGAATTACAAATTCATTATAATTCGCATCCTCTTTTTGCTTGAGCTTAGAAATTTTTTTTACTATCTCCTCTGCCTCACTGCGTTCGTTATCCAATTTCATTAATTCAGGCTTATTTTTTAGCTTGATCTCAGTCCAAAGTCTTTTATTGTGCCGAGAACTATTATTCTTTATCAAACAATTAGCAGCATCTAAAATAGTTTTGGGTGAACGATAGTTTTGTTCAAGTTTGATAGTTCTAACATTGCTATAATCTTTCTCAAAATTCAGAATGTTTTTTATGTCAGCACCTCGCCAACTATAAATTGCTTGGTCATCATCACCTACAACGCATAAATTCTGATGCTTGGATGATACAAGATTGATCAATTTAAATTGAGCATAATTAGTATCTTGATATTCATCGATCATAACGTACTTGAATTTTTCCTCATATTTTCTTTGGATCTTATCATTTTCGTGCAACAAAATTACAGTATACATTAGAAGATCATCAAAATCCATAGCATTATTCTCCAAAAGCACATTTTGATATCTTGTGTATATTTTGTGAACTGTTTCAGTATAAAAATTTTCTTCGTTGAAATTAAAAAAATCTTTAGGTAAAATAAGAGAATTTTTCTGTTTGCTTATGATCGCCAGAACTTTTTTTAGATTGAATTTTTTTTTATCAATATCAATTTCTTTGTAGATCTTTCTCATCACAGATAATTGATCAACCTGATCATAGATCGTAAAATTTGCATCGTGAGGAATTTTTTCATTTTCCGATCGAAGAATACGGGCACATAAAGAATGAAAAGTTCCAACCCACAAGTTTTGCGAATTGATCCCAAATGTCCTCTCTAGTCTATCTTTAAGTTCATTTGCAGCTTTATTTGTAAAGGTAACCACTAAAATGTTCCACGGCTTGATCTTCTTTACTTTGATCAGATAAGCTGTTCTAAAAATGACACAACGTGTCTTACCGCTTCCTGCTCCAGCTAAGACTAATAGTGGTCCTTCTGTGTGTTCAACAACTTTTTGCTGCTCAGAATTCAAAACATCATGTAATTCCATATTTATCAATTCCAAGTTTTAGGCTCAGAACGATATCCTTCCAAAGTATCTCCATTTACAAATTTGTAAGCAGACATTTTGTACCAATAATGCGTACCTTCCGGTGGCGGTAAGGTTACATCATAATCTTCATAAGTTTCTATGGAATCTTGAGATGCTGGTTTCTGATGGATTCTTTTATAAAATCCATCTATATATTCAGAACGGTAGATAAAGTATCCTTCCGCATTACCTACATTATCCCAATTTATTTGGATATATTCATTATTATTAGCTATATCTATAACTATACCTGTAACTTTTGTTGGTGGTTCTATACCGCTGTTACTTGGATCTAATGGATTACTGTGCTCTAAAGAACATGAAAGAACTATCGAGATAAGTGCAATTATAATTAATGATCTTTTCCTCATTTTAAAACCTCAGTGTTATACTTGTTGGAGTTATTTGGATTTTTTTTGTCTGATATTCTAGAATTATTGTTTGCCATAGATCTTTATTATATTCATCCGTAACACTAATTGTGTCGTATATGGAATATAACCACACCGTTACACCTAAGCTAAATAATATCTGTGAATATGTATATGGGGAGTTTGCATCATTATAGAACTGTTTAATATCAGCTATGTAATTTGATCCCTTATATTTATCGTAATTGTCCATCGCTTTGTCATAAAAATAAATACTAGTTCCCATCAAAATTATTTCTGTTCCCAACAACACTGTACCAGTTGTAGGTTTACCAGCTATAAAATGACCCCATCCGGGCACTATAGCAGATTTTATCATATTGCTGGGTATATCTTGATTTTTCAAATTATAGATCTGTAATAATTGCTGCTTATTTGTTCTATTTTCTCGTGCTTTTAGCTGCTGATCTGAGTTTTCCCAGCCATATTTGTTTGGTCTTGAGAATTTTTCAATATCAAATTCAACCGACCATAATGAGCAAGAGATCATACCGATCAAAATTAAAATTACTTTCTTCATTAGGATACCTATTTATTCATTATTTCTTCAGATAATTTATTGGAAGGATTGAGCTCTTGGGTTCTGAGATCTATTCTCCAAGCATAATAATAATTTCTATCCGGAGTTAGTATATCATATCGAACCTCATACTTATATTTTCCAACAGCATAAGATATTTTCCAACCAGAAGCTTTTACGATATCTTCTCCATGAATTGTTTTTTGTTCTTCATATTTCAACATGATCTTATCATTCAATCTGCCCCTGTTATGATTTCTAACAACAGATCTTGCAAAACCTTTTGGGTCTTTTTCCGAATTGATCATGTTCCTAATTATAAAAAGTTTTCGACTAACTTCTTTTATGTGATAATGTGCGTAGGATTTTTTGTAATATTCCAGTGCTTTATTTAATTGATCATCTTTTTCATATTGTGCTGCCTGTTGCTTATACTCAAAAGCTAAACTATAGTCTTGTTTGATTTTGTTTGCCTTTGAGATTTTCGATGTTGCTCTTTGATTATTTTCGTCTAATATAAAACACTTCTGGTAAGTTTTGAGCGCTTTGTCAAATTCATGTTCTTGTAAAATAGAATTTCCTTTAGAAATCAGTTTAGAGCATACTTCTTTCTTTTTGTTCTTCACTAATGTTTCATACTGAGGTTTGTATTTTAAAACATTATCAAAATGTTGTTTGGCTTGTTTTAATTTATTTTGTTGAATAGCATTTTCAGCTTTCAATAAATACACATTTCCAATTTCTGTTAGAATACGGTCTTTCAATTTAGTAGGGTATTGATTTAGTTTAAACAATAGTGATAACGCATCATCATATTCATTTGCATCCTTAAAAGTAATGGCTTTCTCGATATAGAATGGTAATAAGTTGTCTATTTGTGGTTGAATTTTTTTTGTATATTCACTTTCAGGGAAATTCTTCCATAAAACATGATAATCATTAAAAGCAAAATATTTATTTTCTCGTTCTAAATAAATCTGGATCCGATTATATAGAACTTTTGTAGTCAATTCTGAGTTTGGCAAATATTTTAATATTTTTTCATAATATTCCAAAGTTTTATCAATCTTACCTTCTAATTTATAAAATTCAGATAACTTATAGTAACTATTATCTTGCAGTCTATCTGCAATCTTTGAATTAGCTAAGAAAAATAATCGTGATGCTAAGATCCAATTTTGTTTTTTATAAGCTTCGTATCCTAACTGATAATAACAATCTGAGCGTTCTAATTTCGATTTTATCGATAATGCTCCATCTGGATGTTTCTTTAAAAAATTATCATACAATTCTATAGCGATCACATAATTCTTATTTTGATAAAAATCGCTAGCCTGAGAATATTTATCAACAACTGAACAATTAGTTAGAAATACAACAATTAATAGACTAAATATTAATTTCACACTTTTCATCTGCTATCCCATAATTATTGTTAATTTTTCCAGTTTCGATCATTTCTCTTAATTCTTTTGATAAACCATGATTCAATATAATTTTTGTCTTTGAACTTTCTATCAGATTTTTTATTTTATCAGCATCTGGATGAAACGCATCTAAGATGATAAGATCAAGATCATCTTTCATATTTATATCTATTAACTCGATATCGGAAGTATACATTATACTTGCATTATTATATTTTATTTTTACAGAGAAGGCTTTCCTGAGATTTTTAAGTTCATTGGTTTTTACAAACTCTTCGAGAGATTCTAAATGGTCACTTACTATTGGTTTTATCATTTTATAGGTGTCTTGTACATTTTCAGTGAGTTTAAACTTAACCTTATAACTAAATTTTTCTCTAAAAATATAGAATAGATCCATTGCATTTTTAAAGTCATCTATCCTCTCAGGTAAGAATATATGTAATGGCTTTTTTCTTTTTTCCAGATAAAACATCTGCAGTGTAAGAAATAAACCAGCAATATGATCAGGATGGTAATGAGTGATCACTATAGCATCCAAAACATCTTTTGACAGATTATTCTTTAATATTTGTGAAGCTGCTCCATCTCCACAATCAAAAAGAATATTTTCCTTTCCGATCTGCATCCATACTGCAGCCTGATGTTTATCCACAACAGGCATACCAGGAGCTGAACCTAATATTTTTACTTTAATTTTGTCCTCCATTTTGGCTAGGGGTTTCTGGTATGATCACCGGGATCTCATCTAATTTTCTTCCAAAAAACAAAAATAAAAATGCAAATAAAGCAGTAGTTAATATCAATAAAGGTATAGACTGCATTTTAAAAAGTAAAATAGTAACAAGAACAATAATAATATTGATCAGATAAACAATGATAGCAGTAACCTTGGGAGACTTCATTGCATTTCCTATCCTGTGAGTAGAGTGATCCTTCCCACCTTGGCTTAGCTTACGTCCATCTCGTTTACGAATAAAACTAACTAATGTGATATCGAAAATGGCATAGCTAAGTAATAATACTGGTAACAAATAATAGAAGTTATTCCCCATTCGCATAACTGCCAATCTTCCTGCTAGGATACCCATTGTCGACAAAAAATAACCGATGAACATACTCCCTGCATCTCCCAGAAATATCTTCGCCGGATTGAAATTATAGGGTAAAAAGCCAAAAACAGATCCTGCAAATGCTAAAGATATTAGTCCTATTAAGTTTGCCTGAACTACTATAGCTTCTGTTTTACTAATAAAGCTAATTGCGTAAAATCCTAATGCTAAAATACCAGACATACCAGTAATAATTCCGTCCATATTATCAAGGAAATTGAGTGCATTCATTAAGCCAACCATCCAAAGAAATATTAGTGGAAGTGTTATATAAAAAGGACCTAGCAAATTTGTTAGGTCATTAAAAAGAATGAATATAAGACAGGAAATTGCTTGCCCAATTATTTTAAGAAGCGGTTCCATGCCATACTTATCATCTATTATACCGACAATGATGATTATCAAAGCACCTAACAAATAGCCCAAAATAGGTAAATTGAATGTATGCAAATTTGTGATTATTGTATAAATTGTTAGTATAAAAAAACCCATGAACACTGCTACTCCACCTAATAATGGTGTAGCAGTTTTATGAACTTTCCGTGCTTCCGGATTATCCAAAAAATTTACTTTATACGCATATTTTATCAAAATCGGCGTAAGGCTGTAAACAGCTAAAAATGACAGCACAAGAACCGATAAAAACATATAAATTATATTCATATGATCCTCAAGTTTATTTATATTTTTTTTTTAGTTTTTTTTACTTTCTTATTTTGTCAATGATTTATAGGAATGATTTGCTTAGTCCTCTGTTTATACAACCTAATTAGCAATCTTTTTTTTAATTGGTGAAATTATCAAAGATCTGTATTTGCTTAATTTTGTTACAATACGATTTTAACAATTGAGAATATTATTTTAACAGAAGCATTTTGTTTACTGCCAATTCTTTATTACCGGAAACCAATTTGTAGAGATAAACATCAGATGGAACAGGTTTTCCATTATCGTT